>CAURMS010000148.1:0-4009 GCA_963526085.1 uncultured Campylobacter sp.
CTTTTGAGGTGCCCAAAACTAAACATCGAAAATCAAACGAAAAGAAATCAAATTTACGAAAAATTTATCGGATCCATATCGACGTCAAAGCCGTGCGAGGCGCAGATACGAGCGGCTTTTATGAGCGGAGCGTGCGAGGCGCAGCGCAGTAAAATCTCAAAACGGTATTTGCCGCCAAGTATTTCGATCGCGCACTTGCCGTGTCCGACGATCTCTAGCGAAGATTCGGCAATGCATAAATTTTCAAGCTCGGCTACGCAAATTTCAAGCCTTTGCTTTGCCGCCTGCTCGCTTTTTTCAGAAACGATAACTCGTAAAAGCCTAGCAAACGGCGGATATATCGGCTCGCGCGCCCCGATCTCCTCATCCAAAAACGCATCGTAATCTGCGATAAAATTTTCAAAAAATTCCCGCTGCCTGCTCTGCACGACCACGCGCCCCTTACCCGAGCGCCCTGCCCTACCAGCCACTTGCATCGCCAGCGCCAACGTCCGCTCTCGAGCGCGAAAATCAGGAAAATTTAGCAGCTCATCAACGCCCATGATGACCGCAAGATCCACGTTGTGGTAGTCGTGCCCCTTGCTTAACATCTGTGTACCGACTAGCACGTCTATCTCGCCCGCGTTAAAGGCTTTTAGCGTCTTTTCGAGCTTGTTTTGCGTCGTGATCTCGTCGCGGTCGAATTTCTCGATCCTAGCCGCTGGAAACGCCAAGCGTAAGGCCTCCGTCAGCTCATCCGTGCCGATTTTTTTCGCCTCGATCATCTCGCTGCCGCACTTATCGCACGCACACGTCGCAGACGCCATAAAGCCGCAGTACTGGCACTTTAGCACGTTTCGCTTCTTATAAAAGCTCATTCCAACGCTGCAAAACGGGCACTTTATCGTACTACCGCACTCGCGGCATGAAAGATAGCGGAAATTTGCACGCGTGGGCAAAAAGATAACCGCCTGCTTGCCGCCCGCAAAACTAGCCGTAAGCTCGTCTAGGATCACGTCGCCGAGTCCCGTCTCACTCTCGTCGTAGATAAATTTTTTCTCGCTTTTAAAAAACGTTCCTCTCAGCCTAAAATGGGGCTGCTTTTTGAAGCTCACGACGCTCGGAGTAGCCGAGCCAAGCACGACTTTGACGTCAAATTTGCTCGCTAAAAATAGCGCGAGGTCGCGGGCGTTATAGTGCGGATTTTGCGCAGATTTGTAGCTGTCGTCGTGCTCCTCGTCGACGATAATAAGCCCAAGTTCGGTAAAGGGCAAAAACAGCGCCGATCGCGCGCCTGTGATCAAATTTATCTCGCGACCCTGAAATTTTTGCAGGATCTCGCCGCGCTTTTTCGGCGTTATTTTTGAGTGCCAAACGCCAAATTTCTCGCCGAAGTAGCTTTTTAGTCGCTTTGTCATCTGAGGCGTAAGCGAGATTTCAGGCATCAAAAGCAAAACCTGCTTGCCCGCGAGCAGATATTCGCGGATAAGGGAAAAATAAATCTCACTCTTGCCGCTTCCCGTATCGCCGAAAATCAAACTCGTTTTATGACTTTTAGCAAAATTTAGCGCTTCTTGTTGATTTTGGTTTAGGTTTGGGATTTTTGAAAAAAACTCCGTCGTAGCTGATTGGTCGGTGCTTATTTTTGGCGACTGTGCGGGATTATTAAAATTTAATTTAGTAGCAATACTCTCATTTAATTTCAAATTTTCTTGCAAGCTATTATTATTTAAATTTTGGAGCAAATTTGACTCCGATGTTTCGTTTAATTCCGTAGTAAAATTTAACTCTTTGCTATCGTCAAATTTTGCATTTGTCTCGTTTTTATCGCTCAGAATTTGCGCTTGCGTCAAATTCTGCAAGCAAGGTGCTTCAATTTCTAGCGGAGTAAAAAGCCCAGCCGCAACAGATAAATTTACGACGTAATAATGCGAGATAAATTTTAAAAGCGAAATTTGTACCGGTGTAAGCGTGGCGGGTAAAATTTCTAAAATTTCAAGCGTTTTAAAATTCGGCTCGGCCACGCTTTGGAGAACGTAGCCGATAGTTTTTTTATTTTTTATATTGATTAAGACTTGGGTAAAATTGGGTATTTTAAAATCTGAACAATATGTAAGCGGCTTAAGATTTAAGCCGCTCGGAATTATTTGGTAGTAGGGCATTACTCCGTAAGGTCTTTACAAAGACTATCAGTTCTAGGGCAAGAAAATGAACCATTTGCTATGTTATACGTAAATTTGGTAGATTTGCCCCTAAGGGTAAATTTATAATCATTTCCATCCTTGCTCCATCCGCTTTTTGCATCAGTTTTTATACCGTTTTGTAAGACATTTTCAAACAAAAGCCCAGTAGTACTACCTGTTTTTTCAAGCGCAGGATAGGTAAAATTACCAGTTAACATATTTGCATTATATGCATTAATAACAGCACTCCTTATTGAAGCTATATCAGACTTTGCTCTAGCGATTATGGCATCATCCCTTGTAACAAACAACTTTGGTACAGCAATACCAGCCAATATACCTATAATGACTATTACAAAAACAAGCTCTATTATTGTAAAACCGCGCTTCATAACAACCTCTTTATCTTCTAAAAATCTTTACAAAATTATAGCACTTTATATTAAAAAACAACTTTTGACCCAACGGGATATTCGCCGTTCTTTAAACTCATAAATTCATTATTTCTTTCAAGAACTTTACAATCATTCACAGTTGCGCTTGGATCCAACTTTACCACTACTCGACCACCCGCATCATTTATAAAGACAAATTTCAACTCACAATCTTTAGCTTTAAATATTAAATACTGCGGATAAGCAACATTACTTAAAATAACACTACCACTAAAAGATACATTTGGAACATTTGTCATATCTTTTATATCGTTTGATATTTTGCCTTGCGAGGCATTATACATCATTACATCACTCATAAGTTGTTTTAAGTTGGCTAAAATTTGAACAAAGTTCGCATCATCTCTGCTAAGAGCTAGGCGAGGAATCGCAAATATAGCAAGCACCCCCAAGATAACTATAACAAATATGAGTTCTACTGTAGTAAATGCATATCTCATATTTTTTCCTACTGATTTTAGGGCTAAATTTAAAAAAGCCCAAAACCCGCTAAAAGCAAGTCTGGGCTTTACAATTAATACCTCTAAGATTCTAAGAATTAGAATTTAACAGATACACCGCTTATAGCTATCTCGCCAACGCCACTCTCAGCATTAGCATAAGTTGTTACAGGTGGAGTACCAGCAGTAGTCTTCTTCATATATGAGAACTTACTAGCTAAAAGTGTAGCCACGCTCTTACTTGCTAGAACTTTCTTGCATACATCCTTAGATGCATCTGTTCCGTTTTCAACTTTTAAGAAAGCAGGTTTATCGTCTGTACCTATAGTTGGAGTTAGGGTAATCTTTATGCACTTATCACCAGCTGCAGTAATTTCATCTGTTAAACCAGCACCATTGCCAGCAAACTGAACGTTTGTCATTTGTGAAAGCTTAGTAGCAAACTGCGCTTGAGACGTATAATAAGCACCCAAATCGCTAACTAATGTTGTAAGGTTTGTAGCAGCTTTTGAAATCTCTGCATCATCTCTAGTTGCAGTTAGTCTTGGGATAGCGACAGCAGCTAGAATACCTAAAATAACGATCACGAAGATCAACTCAATCATTGTAAAACCTTTTCTCATATGAGACTCCTTGTGTTTATTTCTGCATACACTTATGCAGTTGGCGGAATTATATAGATTATTAGCTTAAAAATAGATTAAAATGAAATCTTTTTATATGGGTGCGTGTAAAAAAGTAATCTAGGATAAAATTTAACTTATTTCTTTACTTACTTTTTGGGCCAAAGAGCGCAGATCGCGCTCCTGCTGATAGTTTTCATAGCATTTTTGGACAAAGGCGCTTAGTAGCTCTTTGACGTCGAGATACTTTTTACCTCCGGTAAAGGTCTCCCACTCTTTTTCAAAATTTTGGGCAAAGTCGTCCTCGAGGCTGATGTTGTAGAATGTGG
>CAURMS010000149.1:0-3987 GCA_963526085.1 uncultured Campylobacter sp.
CATCCACCTTGTAAGGGTGGCGCTCTACCAACTGAGCTAAGCGACCGAAAAGACTAAATCGTGGCGACCCTTAAAGGATTTGAACCTCTGTTGCTACACTGAGAGAGTAGAGTCCTGGGCCACTAGACGAAAGGGTCTATGTAAAAAATGGTGTCCTGTGCTGGACTCGAACCAGCGACCCCTTCATTAAAAGTGAAATGCTCTACCGACTGAGCTAACAAGACATTTTTTCAAAAAACGAAACGTGATTATATATAAAAAAGGCTGATTTGTCAAGACAAAAAGCCGCTGTTTTTCAAATTTAGCCTCAAATTTGATTTATTTTGACAAATTTTGCATTCGTCAAAAACGCATAAAAAGTCAAATTTGGCCCAAATTTAAAAAGGTCAAATTTGACTGAAAAACTAAAAAGAGATTTTAGCGTCCCTTAAATTTAGCAAGAAAAGCAAGTCTTAAACTCATACGGAGTAGGTCGCGCTTCGTACGGCCATACTTGGCTTTCAAATTTATAATGCTGATACGCATTTATAAACGTTGGCGTCATGATCGGGTGCAGGTATTCGTTGTCGCGAATTAGCGCTTCCAGGCTGCCTCTTAACGTATGAGGGAGCTGCTCGATACCGCGCTCGCGAATTTCGTCTAGGTGCAGTTTAAATAAATTTTCATCCATCGGGCCGACTGGCTCCATCTTGTGTTTTACGCCGTCAAGTCCAGCCATCAGCATTGCCGAAAAGGCCAAATACGGGTTTGCCGTACCGTCAGGGAAGCGCATTTCGGCGCGGACCGATTTTTCTCCGGAGCCGTACGGGATACGGATCGAGGCGGAGCGGTTTTGGCTAGAATACGTTAGGATAGAAGGCGCTTCAAAGCCAGGGATTAGGCGTTTGTAGCTATTTGTGCTAGGGTTTGTAAACGCCGCTACGCTCCTTGCGTGTTTTAGGATTCCGCCGATGTACCAACGCGCAAAATCGCTTAAATTTGCGTATTTTCCTTCGCCGTAGAATAAATTTTTACCGTCTTTCCACACCGACTGATGCACGTGCATGCCGCTGCCGTTGTCGCCGTAGAGCGGTTTTGGCATAAACGTCGCTGTTTTTCCGTTTAGGTGTGCGACCATTTTGACGACGTATTTGTAAATTTGTACGTTGTCGGCTGCCTCAAGAAGGGTTCCGAATTTAACGCCCAGCTCGCCTTGTCCTTGCGCGACCTCGTGATGTCCTAGCATGACTTCGAGACCTACTTGTTCTAAAACCTGCATCATTTCCGCGCGCAGATCGACCATGCTATCGGTCGGTTGTGTCATTAGATAGCCGCCTTTTCTTCTTGGGCGGTGGCCGGTGTTGTAGCTGTCTTTAAAGTCTCTAGCGTCGTTCCACTCGCCTTCTTCGCTGTCCACTTCAAACATCGCGCAGTTTGGGCTATCTACTATTTTTACGTTATCAAATATAAAAAACTCATTTTCCGGTCCGAAATACGCCACGTCGCCCATGCCGCTTTCTTTGACGTAGGCCATGGCTTTTTTGGCTATCGAGCGCGGGCATTTTTCATAAATTTGACCCTTGTAAATGTCGTAAATATCGGCAAAAACCACGACCGTAACGTCGGCGGTAAATGGATCTAAAAAGGCGCTAGTCGCCTCAGGGTACATCAGCATGTCGCTTCTTTCGATCGGTTGCCACCCTCCTAGTGAGCTCGCATCCATCGGTATTCCGTTTACGAAATGATCTTTTTCTACGAATTTTATGTTATAAGATATGCTGTGCCAAGCGCCGTTCATATCGGTAAATCTAAAATCCACGAATTTAACCTCGTGTTCTTTGCAAAAATCAAAAAAATGATCGACGCTTTTTACAAATTTTCCCATTTTTCGCTCCTGTGTTTATTGATTTCGTAATTTTATCATAAAATTTTACTTTTAAGATTAATTTAAATAATTTTTTCTACCCGATCTAAAATTTTACAAATTCTCTGTCGCGGTTTTTAAATACCGCACACTTGCTAAAGCCCAAATTTCTAACGAGTTGCTCGCATTTTTCACCGTTTAGACCGACTTGGTCTTTTGCGTGCGCGTCCGAGCCAAACGTGATAGGGATATCCTTTTCGGCGATCATTTCTAGTAAATTTACGCTGGGATACTGCTCGCCGATCGGTTTTCTAAAGCCTGCGGCATTTATCTCCACCGTCAAATTTGCCTTTTTTATCGCATTGATAGCGTCTTTGGCGAGGAGTCTAACGTCTGTTTTTGGCATAAATTTAAATACTTTTAGTAAATCCAAATGCCCGACGATGTCAAATTTGCCCGACTTTGCCATTTTCTCGATGCAGTAAAAATAATCCCGCCAAATTTGGTCTATGTCGCGCTTTTTATATTCGCCGATAAACTCGGGATTATCAAAGCCCCAGCCGCCTAAAAAATGCACCGAACCGATGAGGTAATCAGCCTTGCGCGCTAAAACCCGCTCGTCTATAAAGCCCTCTAAAAAATCGACTTCATAGCCGAGCAAAATTTTGATCTGCCCGTCAAATTCGTCTCTTAGGCGCAAAATCTTGCTCTCGTAAGACTCCATTTGCGAAAAATCCATGCGGTACGCTTCGTCAAATTTCATCGGCGCGTGATCGCTAAAACCAAAATACTCGCAGCCCGAATTTATCGCGCTTAAAACATACTGCCTGGGCTCATCTACGGCGTGTTTACAAAGTGGCGTGTGGTTGTGCAGATCGACTCTCATTTTTATCCTTAAATATTTTGCAAATGCTACCTAAAATTTGATAAATTTAAGGATAAAGTTTGGGTTTTTAAACTTATATTTCGTTAATTTTCTATATAATCAGCCCAAATTTAAATAGGAGTTTTTATGACGCAAGAAGAACTTGACGCCTTGATGGCGGGCGATCTGGATGACGTCGTCGCTGCAGGCGAGAGCGACGCGCAAGCTAGCGGAGATGAAAATTTAGACCTAAATGCTGCCGACAAAGAAGTAGCGGAGCGCAAAGATGATGATGTTAAATTTGACGGCGACTATAGAGCATCTTCAAACATATCGTGGCCTCCGCCTCCGCCGACGGATGATCACAAGATGGTTCATCAGCTAGACGACGTCACAAAGGACAGCGAGGAAAAAGCCACGCAGATGTTTGATAAGCTTGATGCGATCAATAACTTCTCTATGGACGCGGAGAGCGGGCTTAGCGAGATTATCAGCGGTATAGAGGCTAATATCGAAATTTTTACCAAACTACATGAAAAATTCCCAAATATCGCGACTTTTTCCGAGGCGCTAGAGAAAAATAACGCCCTAAAAAGCTCCGCCGAAATGACGCTAGATAACGTCAGAATGGCGGAAGATGAGATAATGATGGCGATGGATATGATGCAGTATCAAGACATCCACCGACAAAAGATCGAGCGCGTTATCAACGTCATGCGCGCGCTTAGCAAGTATATGAGCAGTCTGTTTGAGGGCAAGATCGACGACGAGAAGCGCGTGGCCTCGGCCGTACATATCGCGGGCGATACGCACACTGAAAATCTCGTCAGCAACGACGACATCGAAGCTCTGATAGAAAGTTTGGGCAAAAAATAGTGCTAAAGCCCGAGCTTTTATCCCCAGCAGGGAATTTAACCAAGCTAAAAATAGCTCTAGAATACGGCGCGGACGCGGTTTATGCATCGGTGGCGAGCTTTTCGCTTCGCACCCGTTCAGCTCGCGAATTTAACCTAGAAAGCTTTAAAGAAGCCATCGAGTACACGCATGCCAAAGGCAAGAAATTTTACGCGACGGTAAACGCGTTTCCTTTTAATTCGCAAATCGAGCCGCTAAAACGCCATCTGCAAACGGTATCTGCGATGAAGCCCGATGCCTTTATCATCGCGACTCCTGGCGTCATGAGCCTGGCAAAAGAAATAGCACCCGACATCGAGGTCCATCTCTCGACGCAGGCAAACGTCATGAATGCGCTTGACGCTAAAATCTACCACGAAATGGG
>CAURMS010000150.1:0-3987 GCA_963526085.1 uncultured Campylobacter sp.
GCTTTAAGCTAAAAAACGAGTCTGAGCGCGAAGTGGTCGAGTATTCGTTTAAAGGTCCAAAAGAGATAAAAGCCGGTGATCTAAAGAGCGATGTCGTAGATATCGTAAATCCGGACGCTTATCTTGCAACCATAAACGAGGACGCGGAGCTTAAATTTTCCGTAATCATCCAAAAAGGTATCGGATACGTCCCAAGCGAAGAGATAAGAGACAATACCGAAGAGGGTTATATAGCCCTTGATGCATTCTTTACGCCTGTTAAAAAAGCAGTTTACGAGCTAGAAAACGTCCTAGTAGAGGATAACCCTGACTACGAGAAGATTATTTTCACGGTTACGACGGATGGACAGGTGGGTGCGATCGAGGCGTTTAAACACGCGATCGAGGCGATGTATCAGCAGATGTCGGTTTTTAAAGGCGTTTTAAATATCGACGTTTCGGCAGGTCTAAACGCTCAAACTTCAGGCAGCGAGCATGCAAAGCTTCTCCAAAGCATAGAAGAGCTCAATTTGAGCGCTAGAAGTTCTAATTGTCTTGATAAAGCTGAGATTAGATTTATCGGCGAGCTTGCTTTGATGGATGAAAACGAGCTTAAAGATCTTAAAAATTTAGGCAAAAAATCTCTCGACGAGATCAAAGCCGTTATGCAAGAGATCGGATATCCGGTCGGCGGCGACCTAGGCGGCGGCAAAGAGCAACTCAAGAAAAAAATCGCCGACCTAAAATCACAAATGAGTGCAAAAGAGTAAAAGGAAGATAAATGAGACACGGTCACGGATACAGAAAACTAGGTAGGACGTCGGCTCACCGTTCGGCTCTACTTAAAAATTTAGCTATCGCTATCATCAAAAGTGAAAAAATAGAGACGACCTTGCCTAAGGCAAAAGAGTTAAGAAGCTATATCGAAAAGCTAATCACTAGAGCTAGAAAAGGCGACAGCAACGCTCACAGAGCAGTTTTTGCCAGCTTGCAAGATAAAGAAACTACGAATAAACTAGTAACTGAGCTTGCTCCAAAATTCGTAGGCAAAAACGGCGGATATACGCGCATCGTTAAGACTCGCGTTCGCCGAGGCGATGCTGCTGAGATGGCTTATATCGAGCTAATCAAAGAATAATTTTTAGAGAGCTTCGGCTCTCTTTTTCTTTTTCGATTTGCATATTTTAGTTACCTCAAAGTCCCTTTAGTCTTTCATCTCAATTAAATTTATTTGTTCATTTATTGCATTGTTCGTAATTTTGCATATAGGCGGAAAATAATAAAATTTGTAGCTAGTTTTATTCTGATTTCTGTCGCAGTTTGAAGTGCAAATTTGCTTTCAAAAGATTTGCTTGTACGATAAACGCTTGCCATATCAAATTTATACATGTCTGCAAACAACATTTGGAATATTAATCACAGGTATTTCGAGTTTTGAATTACAGATTACGCCCCTGCTACTACCGCAAGTCTTCATCCTTAAACAGATGCTAGTATCTTTTAAATTTGTTTTATCTATACATATAATCGCCTCAAATTCCAAATTTAACTAGATCAAAAATAGCGGACAAAACGTCAAGCTCATAGCGTATTTAAAATTTTATCTGCTATAATATCTCAAAAATTTAAAAGGTTAAAAATGATCCCATTTACTGATGAAGAGCTTTTAAGGCCCGTAAAAGCCAGCCTGCAAAAGGTTTTGCCTATGCTTGAAAACGACGGCGGAGGCATGGAGCTGCTAGGCATCAAGAACGGCAAAATTTACGTCCGTCTAACCGGCCACTGCCACGGCTGCGCGGCTAGCTCTACTACACTAAAATACGGCATCGAGCGCCAGCTTCGCATGGATATCCACCCCGAGCTAGAGGTCGTAAATATCCCTATCGGCGAGGAAGTTAAATTTGATTGATTACAAAAAGGCGGGACTAAAAGCGTTTAACAAGGGCGATTTTGATACAGCCGCGAGCTATTTCTCGCTCGCCTACGACAAGAAGCCCGACAAAAAGCTACTTTTCCTTATCATGCTTTGCTCGCTTGCTAAGACTCGCCGCGACGAGGCGATGACGCTTTTTGAGATATTTAAGCTAAAAGATAAGCTCGGTATGAGCCCGGACGAGCTAGAGGAAATTTTAGGCGCACTTGAGGCGAAATTTAGTGACGATGAGAGTCTTGAGGAGCAAAATGCGATCAGCTACGCCGATTTTATGGACGCTGTTAGGCGCGGCGGATTTAAAAGCACCTTCGAGGATATCATGTTTTCCACGCGCGTGATGATCGATAACCGCGACGATTTTCTCGAGTTTTTACAAAATCTTATCAAAAACGACTTCATCGAAATGGGACTAAACTACATCGAAACCGCAGCCGTGATGTTTGCCGGCGACGAACGGCTAAGCGCACTGGCTCGCGAGATCAACGAAAAGGCCGAAAGTGAAAATTTACGTTAAAGAGGGCTTCGTCACCGATAACTCTAGCGTTTGCGAAGCGGGTTGTTATTTCGTTAAAACGGCGACGAACGCCAAATTTGAAGCCGATGCCCTGGCAAAGGGCGCAAAAATCATAAATTTGAGCGAATGCAAGCAGCTGCTGGGCATCAACGAGAACATCAAAATCATCGGTATCACGGGCACCAACGGCAAGACCACGACCGCGGCGGCTATCTGCGCTACGCTGTTGAATTTAGGCTACGGATGCGGCCTGTGCGGCACTCGCGGCGCTTTCATAAACGGTGAACGCATAGATGATAAGGCGCTAACGACGAGCGAAATTTTACGCACGCTTAGCTACCTAAAAGCCTCTAGCGAGCGGGGCTGCGAGTACTTCGTGATGGAGGCCAGCTCGCACGCCATCGCGCAAAAACGTATCGAGAGCCTGGAATTCGCGATGAAAATTTTTACGAATTTGACCCAGGACCACCTCGACTACCATGGCACGTTTGAGGAGTATGCGCGCGTAAAGAGCGAGTTTTTCGCGGATGACGCGCCAAAACTCATAAACATCGACGATCGCGGTGGGATCAAATTTAACCCCGCAAACGCCTTAACTTACGCGCTTCATGCGGACGCGGACTTTGCGCCCGGCGAGTATTCGCTAGAAGGCGGCATACACGCGGCGTTAAAGACTCCGCGCGGCCAGATGGCGCTAAGCTCAAATTTACACGGCGAATTTAACCTCTACAACCTCATCGCAGCCGTCTCTTGCGTCGCGACGCTGACGGATAGGCCGCTAGAGCAGATCGCGCGCGCGGCGTCGAAATTTGACGGCGTCGAGGGGCGTATGGAGGTCGTTAGTCGCGAGCCGCTCGTGATCGTGGACTTCGCACATACGCCAGACGGCATCGAAAAGGTGCTAAACGCGCTGCGTCATCGCAAGATCGTCGCGGTTTTTGGCGCAGGCGGCGATAGAGACCGCACCAAACGCCCAAAAATGGGCGCAATTGCACAAAAATACGCGCATAGACTCGTCGTCACTAGCGACAATCCCCGCAGCGAAGAGCCAGAAAGCATCATCGCCGAGATCTGCGACGGTCTAGAGATGAACGAGGGCGTAAAATGCATCGCAAACCGCAAAGAGGCGATAAAATACGCACTTGAAAGCCTTGCGCATGACGAAATTTTAGTGATTTTAGGCAAGGGCGACGAGACATATCAAGAGATCAAGGGCGTGAAGTATCCGTTTAGCGACAAGCAGGTCGTGCACGAACTTTTGGACGCACGCGCCTAAATTTACGTACAAAACAGCGACGAAGCAAGGGTAAATTCGAGTAAAATTTGCCTTTGTTTGCACCAAAAATCTGCTTATTTGCTGAGCGGCGTCAAATGTGCCGCTCATCTAAACGCTGCTAATTTCAAAATTTAATCACAAATTTAACTCGTTTTATCGCGTCAAGCAAGCAAAAACGAATCGCCGCGGCCAAATTTATAGTATAATTTTTCTAAAAAATATAAAGGATAGCCGATGAAAATCGAAATTTTATCAAGCAAAATCCACCGCGCGCGCGTGACGGAC
>CAURMS010000151.1:0-3969 GCA_963526085.1 uncultured Campylobacter sp.
TGGCTCTTGTTCAAGAAAGCGTCATGGATGGCAAAACTAGGATGGGGTTAGTACTTACCGCTCCATGGGGTTGCACTAACGATATCTCGCTTCAGCTTGCTCCAACTCCTATATTCGGCGGCTTGGCTAATTTTTACGCTTTAAATGGGATAGATGGCGCAAGAAGGCGAAACTTTTCCGCAATAGCAAGAGATACTGCATGTGCATCTTGGGAACAAAATCTTGATTCTTATAATAACAATAGGATAAATATGAACAATATCCCTCAAGATGCCGCTACTACCTATAGTAGAGATAACATTATAAGCTCAACCCTTGTAACCGACGTAAACAACACTAATATGTCAGGAGCGGCAAATCAGGATATAAAACAAGTAACCATCACTGTCACCACAAATAATACCAGAGCTAATAATAATGGCCATCAAATAATCTTGAGAGCTTACTAAGCAAATATAGGTTATGCGACTGCGCTTTTAACTATAGTTTGGTAATAGAATTGAAAAAAGCCTTTACCTTAATTGAACTTATGATGGTTATAGTTATAATGGGAATAATATCCTATGCCGGGGTGGAAATAACCTTGAATATATATAGAAATTATCTTCAAAGTAGAGCTATAAACACTCTAGAAATGCAAACCGAATTAGTTTTAGAGCAAATTGCAAAACGGCTTTCCATTCGCGTTAGAGGCTCAACGATAGGAAAGCAGCTTAGCAATAACGGAGAAGGCAATTTTGTATCTACCCAAGGAGCTGGATTGGACAATACCTTCCCCATTCTTGAATGGATAACCTATAGCTACGAAAGTTTTCAAGACGGTAGCTGGACTGGCTTTATAGACCTAAATAATCCAAATACTAGCGCTGCAAAAAACCCTGCAACAAATAGCGGACAACTATCAACGCCTGGAAGTAGGCTTTTGGTGCAAAATTTACAAACTGATCCAGCTTCCGCAAATCAAAACATACGAGATCTTACCAATGGACGGGCCAGTTTAAACAATGAAAATATAGGTTTGATATTTAAAGGTACGGGTCTAAATGTAAATTCATCTTTCGGCTATAATCGCACAAATGCAAACTCCGTAGCTTTGGTTGCAAACGATACCACCGACACTGTATTAAGTATTAGAAATTATAGAGGTCAGCTTATTTCCGAACAGTATTATCTGCTTCATACCGCTTATGCAGTAGTCCCTGGTCAAGCTAGCGCTAACGGAGATTTTAACTTATTGCTTCATTATAATTTTCGCCCATGGGCAGGAGAAGAATACAATGACGGAAGCTCGGATATACTAGCAACAAATGTAACCAGATTTAATTTTACAGAACTCAATAATGTCATGGTTTTAAAGCTATGCATAAGAGATGCCGGCAGATCGCTTGGTAACGGCGAAGAGGAAACTACCGTATGCAAAACAAAGGCGATATACTAATGAGAAAAGGTTTTAGTTTAGTTACTGCGATTATTTTTATAGTTTTAATAGCTACTTTAGGTATGTTTTCATTAAATATCTCGGCGACTACAGCAAGACAAACCACTCATATTTTTTTGCGAGAACAAGCTGAACTTCTGGCTCAGGGCGCTACAGAAATAGCTATTTTTAACCTCCTGCAGGTGGATTTTACACAAGCGGCAAACTGTGCAAGCTTAAACGAAAATGCGGTGATAGTCCCGCAAACGTTTTATCCTACCGGAGCCCAAAACACATCCTTATTTGATATCAGAGTAACCATAAACAGGGTATTTGGCACTATAGGAGCTTGCGACGGTACTGCCGGCAGAGGTACGGCGGTAATCCCGATATCTACAGCAGCATCCGCCGGAACGGTTATACTAGACGTAGTTGTTAGGTCGGCAAATGCCAATGTCCCGCCGATCAGAATCCACAGACGCACGATTCAAAAACTCTAAAATAATACTTTATATGCTATAATGTTAGCACTTTAACGCAAAGGAGAGATGATGAATCTAAGCATCGTAGGTAAACAGTTTGACCTAACAGACTCGATTAAGCAACACATAGAAAACGCATTTGATGCGCTTAACAAATATGGACTGGATATTATTTCGGGTCGTTGCGTAGTTTCAGCGGACGAAAAAAACGGTAAAAAGGGTTTTAGCGTAGAGTTTGCGCTAAATTTGGCAAAAAAAGACACGATTGTAATCCGCCACAAAGATAAAGATCTATACGCCGCAGTTGATCTTGCGCTTGAGCGCGCATCAAAGGTGCTTCGCCGCGAGCATGACAAAAACACAACCGTCAAAAATAAAGACGACGGCAAAGCTGTTAGAGCTGCAATCGCCGACGAGCACCACATAAACGACGGCGAAGTAGACGAGATAATCCCTATGGAGCTTGAGCTATATAAACCCCTAGAGATCGAGGAAGCTATGCAAAAGCTAAAAGATAGCGATGCGCAGTTTTACGTATTTAACGATATGGACGCCAAAATGCGAGTGATCTACAAGCGCTCTGACGGTAAATTCGGACTTTATTAATCAAATTTAGGCGAGATAAACTCTCGCCTTCTTGCTTTTTCAAATACACAAAACTACCAATCAAATTTCAATCATTTATTACCGACTTTGCGACGCATTGCTTAAATTTAATGATAAGCAAATTTGTGTAACACCGATAGGTAGTTTTAAATACAAGATTGTTTAATTTAGCAAGATCAAATTTGAAAAGCTATTTTTAAATTTAATGATTGTAAGAAAAACAGCCATTTTGTTTTTTGAGGCCACTTTGAAAATTCTTTTTATCGTTAATCAAAAAACTCATCGGCAACCGCACTTAAAACATATGACTTCTAGTATATTACAAAATTTGGCCTCGGCGAGTTTTTAAGGCATTAATCACTAAGCATCAAACTCAAATTTTACCGCCGACTCGCCGCGACTTAAAACTACGCCAAATTTATACGATACCTAAAACCGTGCCCAGCATTGACGGATTTTTATTTTGTAAGGCTTGCTGTTTTTCTAGCAAGGAGTTGCTTTGTAAACTAGCTCGCAACTCTTTTTCATATTTGTTCAAAAGATCGTCTAGTACGGCTTCAAGCTCATCTCTTAGGCTTTTTTTCATATCGGTATTTAGCCCTAGAGCCTCCATCAGCTCCTCTTTTTTGACCCTTAGTTTTTCCTGTATTTTTTGCTCGTTCATCTGCGATAAAAATCCTGCTGCGCCAAGCTCCGTGAGAGTCCTTTTAAACCCCTCCACATCAGGCTCTTTGGAGGTTTTTACCTGCACGGTAGCTTTTTTGAGCTCCTGTTCAAAGTCGCCTTCTTTTGCCGCTTTTGCACTCTTTTCTATGGCTTTTTGCGCAAGCTCGGCCAAAATCTTTTGGATAAATTTTTGCTCTTCGATCGTCATTTCGCATCCTTTATAAAAGATACATTATCACAAGCAAATTTTATTCCTTAGCTCTATCTGCGATAAATTTAGCAAATTTATCATCGTCGTTCGGGCAGGCTACGACGTCGTAAAAATCAAATTTTAGCTCATCCGCGATATGGCGAAATTCCTTTGATAGCTCAAAAACGGTTTCGGAGTTATCGATACAAAACGAGATCGGATAAACGAGCGCTTTTTTATCTTTTATCTCGGCTAAAACCTGATTTAGCGAGGGTTCGAGCCATTTTACAGGGCCTAACTTCGACTGGTATGCGAGCAAAATTTGCTTAAATTTAACCCCTCGCTTCTCCAAAATTTCGGTTAAAATTTGAACGTGCCGCTTGACGTGCTCCTCGTAGATATCGCCCGCATCGATCATCTTTTGCGGCAAAGAGTGCGCCGAAAACACCAGCGTTATCTCATCAGCGTTTAGATCGCGCGCGCTTTTTTCGATGCCATCTACTATAATCTCGTTATATCTCTCATCCTCGAAAAACGGCTTGACGATTTTTACTTTCGCCTTTAAATTTAACTCGGCCCGCGCCTTTTCAAAGTCGATTATACTAGAC
>CAURMS010000152.1:0-3924 GCA_963526085.1 uncultured Campylobacter sp.
TCGCGATTCTCTATAAAATGGCGGCATACTATGCAAAATTTGGCCGTGAATATAAAAAAATGTACGAATATCTTTTTAAGAGCCTCAAATTTAAATTTACAAAAGAAGCGCTGGCGATGCTGATTTTAAGCCCGTTTCCAAAGTCGATGATTTTGTTTTTAACTAAAATTCGCGTTTGGATATACAAAAAAACACACGGCGAATGAAAAAACTAGCCGTTTTTCTCTACTCGATGGGGCCGGGAGGCGCGGAGCGCGTGGTTTCAAATTTACTTCCCGCTCTGTGCGAAAAGTACGAAGTTCATCTCGTTTTGATGAGCGAGGTCGTGGCCTACGAGATACCAAGCGCGGTTAAAATCCACTTCCTCGAGCGCTCAGACCCCTATGAAAGCGGCGTAAAAAAGCTTTTCCGTTTGGGACTTTTGTTTCCATTTCTAGCCTTAAACTATAAAAAACTTTGCGACGATTTGGGCATTGACTTGCATTTTGTCTTAATGAACCGTCCTTGTTATATCGCGCTTTTAGCAAGGATCGCCGGAGTAAAAGGACGGATGGTGATAAGCGAGCGCAGCTGTCCGTCGGTCATCTATAAAAGCGGGCTTAGCGGGTTTGCCAATAGAATTTTAGTTAAGGCGCTCTATCCTAGAGCTGATCTGATTTTAGCCAACGCGCAGGGAAACGCCGAGGATCTCGTGCGAAATTTCGGCTGCGACAGGGGAAAGACGAAAGTGCTATATAACGCGGTTGATTTAGCGGCGATAAAAACTCTTGCCGATGAGCCGATAGAGGGCAAATTTAAGCCGTTTTTTCTAAACATCGGGCGACTTGATAGCGGTAAAAATCAAGCGATGTTAATAAAAATAATCTCAAATTTAAAAGACGAGCGCGCGACGCTTGGAATTTTAGGCAAGGGGCCTTTGCAAGGCGAGCTTCAAAATTTGATCGATGAGCTTGGCGTAAGCTCGCGCGTAAAGCTACTAGGCACGGATAAAAATCCGTTTAAATTTATTAAAAACGCGCAGTGCTTCCTTTGCGCTTCGCGGTTTGAGGGCTTTTCAAACGTGCTTTTGGAGGCGCTTGCCTGCGAGAGATTTATCATCTCTACCGATCACAAAAGCGGCGCTAGGGAGCTTCTTGGTGATGATGAATACGGCATCCTCGTGCCAGTTGATGACGAAAAAGCTATGGAGACGGCGATGAGACGCGCGCTTGAGGATGAAAATTTGAGGCAAGATTATGAAAAAAGAGCGTACGGACGCGTAGTAAAATTTGACAAAAATGCTGTCGCGGCGCAGCTCATAGGATACTTAGAGGGTAAAAATGTCGAGTAAAATTTCGGGACTCTTGGATAAATTTAAATTTTCAAAGCAAACTTGTTTTTTGATGCTTGCGGCGTTTATTTTTAGCGTGGTTTGCAGGCTGTACTGGGTGTATTGGGCGGGCGAGTATCAGCACTTTTTCTGGAACGATCAGCTCATGATCAGCACGAACGACGGCTATGCCTTCGCCGAGGGTGCGCGCGACATGATAGCGGGCTTTCATCAGCCAAACGACCTTAGCTACTACGGCCGCTCGATGCCGACGCTTACGTATTTTTTGTATCAAATTTTGCCTTTTAGCTTTGAGAGCATTTTGCTTTATATGAGCGTGTTTTTTAGCTCGCTTATCGTTATTCCCGTGATTTTGATAGCTAAAGAGTATGAGATGTCAGGAGTCGGCTTTGCGGCGGCGCTGCTAGCTAGCATCGCAAACAGCTACTACAACCGCACGATGGCCGGCTACTACGACACCGATATGCTCACGATCGTGCTGCCTGCGTTTAGCGTCTGGGCGATGATACGCCTCGCGCAGAAAAAAAACGTAAACGACCTCATTTTTATTCCGATTTTTATCCTGATAAACGACTGGTGGTATCCGAGCTCTTACTCGCTAAATTTCGCCATGCTGGGCGCATTTTTGCTCTACACTTTGGTTTTTGATAGGAAAAACGCGCTAAATTACGAGGCTGTCATTTTGATGATAGTTGCACTTACCTATATCGATTTTTACGCTAAAAGCGCGCTTGCGGTCGCGCTTTATCTAGCGATGAGATTTCGCCCGCAGATCTGGGATAGGCGCTCTGTCGCGGCTTGTCTTGCTTTAGTCGTCGCGCTTCTAGGTTATAGCGGCGGGCTAAATCAAATTTTATTTCAGCTTAAATTTTACATATTTCGCGGGGTTTCAGAAAGTAGCGAGCCGGTTTTTCATTTTTACAACGTAAATAAAACGATAATGGAAATGAGCGATTATTCGTTTGAGTTTGAGTCGATAAACGCCTTTGCTAAGCGTATCAGCGGGCATATCGTTACTTTTGCCTTATCGCTCGTAGGAGTCGCGGCGCTTTGCCTTAAATTTCGCTCCTTTTTGCTCGCGCTTCCGATGCTGCTACTTGGGTTTTTGGCGCTAAAGGGCGGGCTTAGATTTACGATCTACTCCGTGCCCGTGATGGCGATAGGATTTGGATATTTTGCGGCGCTTTGCGTAAATTTTTTCAAAAAAGGTAAAATTTTAGACAAATTTTGCACCGTTTGCCTGGCGGCTTTTTTTGCGTTTTTCTTTTTATATTTTGATAAATATTACAGCCTTTTGCACGGCAAATCTCCCGTTTTTGCGCCAAATTTTGACGGCGAGGCGAGCTTTGGCGTATATCTAGCCACGCTTGCGGCGACGGCGCTTATTTGCGGGGCGGCTTATTTTATGGTCTCAGGCCTAAGCTCGCTCAAAAAGCACGCGCTTTTAGAAAAAATTTGCGTCTTTTGTATCGCCGCGCTATCCTTGATGCCGTGCTTAGAGCATATTTACGGCTACAAAGTCGGCACCGTTTTTGCCAAAAGCGAGGTCGAGAGCCTAGATAAACTACACAAGATCGCTGGGCGCGAGGACTACGTGCTGGCGTGGTGGGACTACGGCTATCCGATCCGCTACTACGCAGACGTCAAGACCCTCATAGACGGCGGCAAGCACCTAGGCAGGGATAACTTCGCCGTGAGCTTTGCTCTTGCTAGCAACCAGCGCATGTCAGCAAATATGGCGCGCCTAGAAGTCGAGTACACCGAGCGAAATTTTAGCGAGAGATTCGGGTTAAATTTGAACCAAATGATGAAAGACTACAACGCAACGAGCGTAAATTCATTTTTGTATTCGCTAAATAGCAAGGATTTCCAGCCGCCACAAAAAACGCGCGAGATTTATTATTATCTGCCTGACTCCATGATCGATATCTTTAGCGCCGTTTTGCGCTTTTCAAATCTCGATCTAAACAGCGGCGAGGAGTATGGAGCGATATTTTATCCGGGCAAACCTTACTCGGTGGACGGCGATACGATAAATATCGGCGGAGGGTTTAGCGTATCGGGCGACGCGTCTAAAGTCTATATTGGCGAGCGCGAAATATCCGTAAATACGTACTTTGAAACAAGCTACGACGAAAAGGATAAGCTGGTCGTCAAAAAGCATGAGATGGACGCGGACGGTAAAATTTATCTCATTTTTATGAAAGATTACAGGCGGTTTTTGGTGCTTGACGAAGCGGTGCTAAACTCGGCCTACATACAGCTTTTCGTGCTCGAAAACTACGACAAAGAGCTCTTTGAGCCAGTCGTTTTAAACGGCGCGGTTAAAATTTATAGGCTGCTAAGATGAGGGCGCAAAATTTAAAGGATATTTTTAAAAATGGCTAAATTTGGATTTTTATCTCACGCCGATATGAGCATTTACTTTTTCCGCGCGCCGATTATGCGCGAGCTAAAGCGGCTAGGTCACGAGGTGTTCGCTATCGCGCCAAAGGGCGACTACACGGATAGGCTAAAAAGCGAGTTTAACTGCGTGACGTACGAGCTTGACCGCGCGAGCCTAAATCCTCTAACCGTGCTTGAAAACTCAAAAA
>CAURMS010000153.1:0-3917 GCA_963526085.1 uncultured Campylobacter sp.
ACGACGCTTTTGACGTGATTTTGTTTTAGGCGCGGCATGTCGATGTTTGTCATCTTGTGGCAGACGTCGCAGACGAAATACGCCTTTGCTCCGCTTTCAAGCTCGTAGAAATTCTTGCGGTTATTTTCGCTTTTTAGCACGATGCTCTTAGCTTCAAAAAGGTCCATACAGCGGTAAAATGTGGTTTTGTTTGCATCGATTTGGGCTAAAATTTCATCATAGCTAAGCGGCGCGGCGGCGGCGTGTAAAATGTGTAAAATCTCTAGTCTAAGCGGAGTGATTTTGATATCATTTTTCGTTAAAAGCTCCTCAAAACCGGCTTTTTCTTCCAAATTTTCGCCCATATTTTTCCTCCGCGTTAAGAATTTTAGGGTATTATACCTTGAGAAAAATTAATTTGCAACTAAGTTGCTTTTGATATAATTTCGCCCAAATTTTAACACGGAAAGGATAAAAATGAGAAAAATTTTCGCGTTTTTATGTTTGGGCTTAGTCGCGCTCTACGCCAAAGGACAAGTTAGCGTCAGTATTTTGCCGCAGCAGTATTTCGTCAAGCAAATCGCGGGCGACGCGGTCGAGGTAAACGTGATGGTGGGCAAGGGAGCCGATCCGCATACGTATGAACCAAAACCGAAACAAATGACCTCGCTTGAAAAAAGCGACCTTTACTTTGCTATCGGGATCGAGTTTGAGGAGGCTTGGCTGCCGAAATTTCAAAAATCTTATCCAAACCTTAAAATCGTAAAAACCGACGCGGGCGTGGAAAAGATCAAATTTGAAGGTCACCACGAGCATGCGGACCACGATCATCACCATGACGCTAAGCACGAGCACGCTCATCACGAGCATAAACACGAGCATGCAGGTCATGACCACCATGACCACGAGCATCACCACGGCGAATTTGACCCACACATCTGGCTAGATCCGGTTTCTGTTAAAATCCAAGCTAAAAATATTGCCGCCGCGCTAAGCGAAAAATATCCTGAGAACAAGGCGCTTTTTGAGGCAAATTTGGCTAAATTTGAAGCTAAGCTCGACGAGCTTGACGGCTTTATCAAAAACACTCTAGCAAACGTCAAAAACCGCGAATTTATAGTCTATCACCCGTCTTGGGGCTACTTTGCTAAGCGCTACGACCTAGAGCAAATCGCGATCGAAGTGGATGGCAAGGAACCAAAACCGGCCGAGCTAAAAGAGCTCATCGAGGAAGCCAAAGAGCACGGCGTGAAGGTCATTTTCGTCGCTCCGCAGTTTTCTAAAAAAGCCGCTCAAACCATCGCTAAAGAAAGCGGCGCTAGCGTCGTAGAGATCGATCAACTGCCGCTAGACTGGGACGCCGAGCTACGCAAAACGGCGCAAATTTTCGCAAAGAGCCTGTAAATGAAATTTGGACGCATACTCGCCGTTTTTGCGCTTTTTGCGTCCTTTTTTAGCTTCGCGCACGCCTGCGCTCTGTGCTCGCTTTACACCCCGACCGCGCATGCCGCGGTCAAATTTGACGTCCAGGGCGATATGATAAAAACAGCCACCGTAACCTGGACGTTTTCTGAAAATTTCACCGAACTCACGCTGCAAAGCTACGACGAAAACGCTGACAAAGCGCTCAGTAAAAACGAAGCGTGGAAAGTACAAAAATCCCTGCTCGACTACATCGTGCCGCGCGGGTATCTAACGAGCGTGGGCTACTACGACGGTGCTGGCGAGACCGTAAATCTGCACGCCAAAACGCTCTCGCAGCGGGTTTATCTGGATGAGGGCAGGCTAAATTTCGAGTATATTTTAGAGCTAAATTTAGCAGTCAGGGACGGCCGCGTCGTCACGGTCGAGGTTTTTGACCACGAGGGATTTTTTAACTTTAAAATAAGCTCGCCCCAGCCATACGCGCTCACCGATAAAATTTATCTAGTTCCAAACGTAAATTTGAGCACGGCTTTTTTTGAAATGACTTCAAAAGCGCCCAAAATAGAGCCTACAAAGCCCGAGCTTAGCTCGCTGGTTAAGGCGCAAAATAAGCAAAATTTAGAGCAAATCGACGCCGAGGATAGGGCTAAATTTGACTCCGTTTCGGGCATGAGTCTTCAGTTTTTGGAGCGCTTAAAAGAGCTCATCAAGATAAACAGCGCCGAGCTAAATGCGCTAAATTTCGCCCTGCTCGCTGCGGTTAGCTTTTTTTATGGATTTTTGCACGCCGCCGGCCCCGGACATGCAAAAATGCTAACGGCCAGCTACTTCGTCGCAAACGGCGGCAGCTACTCGCGTGCTCTAGTTTTTGCGATGAAGGTCGGATTCGCGCACGTGGCGGGTGCGTTTTTGCTCGTGCTTTTTAGCTACGTTCTTTTAAACGCGTTTTTGACGGACAAGGTCAGCGACATAGCGGGTGCGATGACGAAAATCTCGGCCGTAGCGATCGTTTGCGTGAGCCTTTATATGATCTACGCCAAGCTTAAAAAAACGGTGCTAAAGCCTAAATTTAGCTTTGCTAGCGCGTCCGTTTCGGACGAAAAAGGCGCAAATAGGGCGAGTAAAGTTTTTGGATCAAATTTAGCCTCAGCGTCAAATTTGAGCGCAAAATCAGTCAAATTTAGCCCTACCGCTCACGAAAGCGAGTGCGGCTGCGCAGCCTGTAGGGCCTCTACCGAGGCGCCAAAAACTGCTAGCGAGTGGCTCGTGGTGCTAGCTGGCTCGCTAGTGCCGTGTCCGGGCACGCTGCTGGTTTTCGTGCTGGCCTTTAGCCTAAACAGCTACGCGGCCGGGCTTGCTAGCGGCCTGTTTATGGGGCTTGGCATGGGTGCGGTGATATTTTTAGCGGCTGTTTGCGGCTTTAAGCTAAAAGGCGCGATGAGATTTCGCGCGCTGCGGATTTGCTGCGAGTTTGCCGCACTTTTGGTTATGCTCGGACTTGGCATTTTTATGTTTTATATTTCGGGTAAGGTGAGCGTTTTATGAGCGACATTTCGGTACGAAATTTGAGCTTTGGCTACGACGAAAACCTCGTATTTGACGGCATAAATTTAGAATACGATTGCAAGGATTTTCTAGCTATCATCGGCCCAAACGGCGGCGGCAAAAGCACGCTTTTAAAGCTGATGTTAGGGCTAAACAAGCCAAGCGGCGGGACGATCGAGGTGTTTGGCCAGGAGCCCGCTAGCGTGAGCAAGGCCGTGGGCTACGTCCCGCAAAATATCCCGATAAATCAAAGCTTCCCGATGCGCGTGCTCGAGGTCGTGTTGATGGGGCGGATAGATAAAAAGCTGTTTGGATTTTATAGCAAGGACGACAAGATGGAGGCTGAGGCAGCACTGGAGCGCGTCGGGATGGGCGAATTTACACGGCGAAAGATCGGCGATCTAAGCGGCGGGCAGCGCCAACGCGTATATATCGCGCGCGCGCTTTGCGCAAAGGCAAAGATTTTGATGCTAGACGAACCAACCGCCAGCATCGATACGAAAGGCCAGGCCGACGTTTATAAGCTATTAAAACAGATAAATGCTGACGGTACTGGCGTCGTGCTCATCAGCCACGACGTAAATTTGACGCTAAATTTCGCCACCAAGGTCGCCTATGTCAATCACGATCTTTTCATGCACGATATCTCACACGGCTCCAAGCAGGATTTTATCGAGCATTTGGCGAGCGAGCATAGGCATTTTTGCGAGGTGGAGGTGGCGTTGAAAGAGTGCGGCTGCGGAAAACACTAAGTAATTTACGGCTTGTCTTTTTCCTTTATGCTTCGTTGTAAATTTCGCCGAAGCTCGGTTACATACTATATGTATGCGCCCTCGCTCGGCTTATTTCTGCCTCGTCTAAACGCAAAAATACTTCGCCTCTTTTTTTTATAAATTTTATACGCTTAACTCAAATTTCGGCCAAATTATTTACTAGCCTCGATCATCTCTAAAAGTCCGTCTTTACCG
>CAURMS010000154.1:0-3907 GCA_963526085.1 uncultured Campylobacter sp.
CTCACTCTTTGCTTGATTTGCGGCTAGCGTATCATAGGGCTTTGCCTCCGCCCAAATTTGATCAAATTTAGCCTCGTTTAGCTTTACCCCTTTAGCGCTAATTACGTTTAAAGTTTTTGCGTCGATGCCCAGTATCCGCCTAAATTCAGCGTTTACGTCATCTAGGCTGATCTCATCAAGCAGCGCCAAAGTAACGTCGCGCAGGTCTTTTTCGCCAAGCAACACTCCGCCGATCCTAGTCGTCTCCTCGATATTTGCCGCGACCGCGCTCGAGCGCTTGTTGCCCGCTTGCAAATAGGCATTTTTAGCCGAGTTTATAAAATCTTTTTTTGCGCTTTCAAAGTCAGCCTTGCTAAAGCCAAATTTTTCCACCCCCTTTAAAACCCCCGCCAGATCGCTAAGCGCCCCGCTAAAATCATCCTCCACGGCATTTATCTCAAAGGCGTAAAGCACATTTTGATCCTCGATGATCGGCGAGTAAAATCGCCCGCGAAGGGCCAAATTTCGCTGCTCGTATATCATGGCGACTAGGTCTGAGATGTAGTTTACGAGTAAATTTTGCCTGAGCCTTTGTATCTCGCCGTCAAATTTGTACTTTTGCGTGAAGATCAAATTTAACGAGTTTAGCCCGATCTCGGCCGAGTCGTAGTTATTTACGCTAAAGCCGCTTTTTATAGGGATTGTTTTACCCGGGCTCGCGTAGTCGTTCGTGTTTTTAGCAGGGCCAAAGCTTTGCTTTATCATCTCCTCGATACGCTTTTTATCAAAGTCGCCGACTGCGATAAATTTCATAAATCTAGGCTGATACGTCCTCTCATAAAAGCCCTTTATGGTCGCTACGTCAACGTTTTTTACGATATTCATATCGCCGATGGGCGACCTTTTGGCGTAGATGCTATCGCCGTATAGCTCTGGCACGCGGTTTTTGATGTAAAATCTATACGCGGGCGTGTTTCTAGCGCGCTCCTCCTCGACGATGATGCCCCGCTCCTTATCCAGCTCGGCTGCGTCAAAGCTCACGCCGTCGATCCAGTCGCGAAAAACGCGGAAAACGTCCTTTAAATTTTGCTCGTTTACGTGGATTTCTAGCAGATAGCCCGTCTGATCGTAGCTAGTCTGCGCGTTTAGATCCGCGCCAAAGGCCACTCCGAGGCTCTCTAGTTTTTTCACCAGCTCGTTTTTGCTAAACTCACGACTGCCGTTAAACGCCATATGCTCGGTAAAGTGCGCCAGCCCCAGCTCGTTTTCGCGCTCGTCGGTCGAGCCGATGTTTACGACTAGATAAAAATAGGCCGAATTTGCGGGCTGCTTGTTTTCCTTGACGTAGTATTTTAGCCCGTTTGCTAGCTCGCCGCTCGCTATAGCGGGATCTTGGGTCAAATTTAGCTTTTGCGCGGTTTTATCCTTCGCCGTCAAATTTAACGCACTCAAATTTGCGTCCAGCTGCTGCGTTTTAGCGGTCTGCGCAACCGGTGCTTGTTTAGCCAAAACGCTCGCCGCAAAAACGGCTAGAAATAAAAATAAAATTTTCCTCATCGTCGTCCTTTAAATTTAAAAAGCCGATTATATAGCGCGATTTTTAATATTTTTTGCCCGCGTGCGGCGGAAACGGCGGCCGTGCTAAATTTATTTTTTATAAAATTTATGCTAAATTTAGGCCAAATTTTAAAGGATAAATTTTGGTAAAAATAGGAATCCACGGCGCAAGCGGCAAAATGGGACGCATGATTATCGAGTGCCTAAAAAACGAGCCAAACGCAGCTCTTAGCGCGGCTTATACGATAGAGCCGCTTGATTTTGCGTTGCCTGACGGTGTCGTTCTCACGGATAAATTTGACGTGCTTTTTGCAAACTGCGACGTCGTTATCGACTTTACGATCAAAGATGGCGCGATAAACCTGCTAAACTACGCCCGCACCGACCCAAAACCGCTAGTCATCGGCACGACGGGTCTTGGCGAGGACGGAGCAAGCCTGCTAAAGCTAGCAAGCGCGGCGATGCCGATACTTTACGCTACCAACATGAGCCTTGGCGTCGCAGTTTTAAACCGATTGGCGGCGCTTGCCTCAAAAGCCTTGCGCGAATTTGACGCCGAGATCGTCGAGCAGCACCACAGGCACAAAAAAGACGCTCCAAGCGGCACGGCGCTAACGCTTGGCGAACGCGTGGCGGTGGCTAGAGGGCTAAACCTAAAAGACGTTTTAGTAACGGGCAGAGACGGCATGGTCGGAGCTCGCAGCAAGGACGAGATCGCGATCCTAGCGGTGCGAGGCGGTGACGTCGTAGGCAGGCATACGGTCGGATTTTACAACGAGGGCGAGTTTATCGAGCTAAATCACACCGCAACTAGCCGCGCGACCTTTGCCAAAGGCGCGATAAAGGCGGCGATTTGGGTTGCAGGACAAGGTAGCGGGCTGTACGGGATAGACGACTGTCTGGGGTTATGATAATTAACGGCTTATCTCGCGAGCGCCTTTGAAAGAGCTTGAAAATTTAGGGCTTGCGGCAGACCGCATGTCTAGCCTCGCCCAAATTTTCTGCGCAACTTTCAAATTCATCTCGCGATATTTCGCCTTATTTTTTTATGTTAAATTTTGATATTTTCTTAAAAATTGCAGAAAATCGGCGGCGATATTTTTGACTTAGGCGAGGCGAAATTTAAATTTTAAGCGCAGGCTAGACACGAAGTCTGCCGAGCTTGAAATTTAAATTTTAACGAAGCATAAGGCAAAAAGATAACGCCCCCTAAAAAAGGATAAAAATGTGTGCGATAGTTGGAGTAATAAATTCTAAAGATGCGGCAAAAACGGTATATTATGCGCTATTTGCCATGCAACACCGAGGTCAGGAAGCAAGCGGTATCAGCGCGTGCAATGACGGACACATAGAAACCGTCAAGGGTCGCGGGCTCGTGACCGAGGTTTTTGACAAAAAGAGCTTTGAGGCGCTAAAAGGCGATATGGCGATCGGGCACAACCGCTACGCCACCGCGGGCAAAAACTCTGCCACCGACGCACAGCCAATCGCGGCAAACTACGCGCTAGGATCGATCTCGGTCGCACATAACGGCAACCTCGTAAACAAAGACGAAGTCCGCAACGCACTGATCGCCGAGGGCGCGATATTTCAGAGCAACATGGACACCGAAAACATCGTCCACCTCATCGCTAGAAGCCACAGCGAACACCTACAAGACCGCATCGTCGCGGCGCTAAAACAGATCAAAGGCGCCTACTGCCTACTCATCCAGTCGCGCCATAAAATTTTCGCCATCCGCGACCGCTGGGGCGTGAGGCCGCTCTCGCTGGGACGTCTAAAAGACGGCGGCTACATCGTAGCTAGCGAGACGTGCGCGTTTGATTTGGTGGGCGCGAGCTTCGTCCGCGACGTGGAGCCCGGCGAGATGCTGGTTTTCGAGCAGGGCAAAAGCGAGTTTGAAAGCGTGCGCCTTTTTGAGCCAGAGCCTAGAGTTTGCGCGTTTGAGTATATTTATTTCGCGCGCCCCGATAGCGTCATCGAGGGCAAAAGCGTCTACGAAGTACGCAAAAAAATGGGCGAAACACTAGCTAAAAAAAGTAAGATCGACGCGGACTTCGTCGTGCCGGTACCAGATAGCGGGACGCCCGCGGCGCTCGGATACGCAAACGCTAGCGGGATACCGTTTGAGCTGGCCATCGTGCGAAATCACTACGTCGGCCGCACCTTCATCGAGCCGACGCAAGAGATGCGCAACCTCAAAGTCAAACTCAAGCTAAACCCGATGGCAAGCCTGCTCAAGGGCAAAAGTGTAGTCGTAGTGGACGACAGCATCGTGCGTGGCACGACCTCTAAAAAGATCGTCGAGCTACTTCGCCACGCGGGTGCGAGAGAGATACACTTTAAGGTCGCCTGCCCCGAGCTAAAATAC
>CAURMS010000155.1:0-3895 GCA_963526085.1 uncultured Campylobacter sp.
CTCTACCGCTGAGCTAATCCGGAACGTTTTAAAAGAAATCGTATTATAGGCAAAAAAACATCGTTTGTCAATAAATTTTACCTTAAATTTTTGGATATCAAAAAATTAGTAGAAAAAAAGAGTAAATTTTACCGCAAAATTACGCAAGACGGTAAAATTTAGTCCCCGCCGCATTTACTATTTTTATCTTTCCACCAACCAAAAGCTCCAGTAAATTTTGCTTCGAACCTTCAGAAAAACTATTTGTTACGTCATTTTCGCTTTGCGGGCGGCGTTTTACCAGCTCTAGCAGCCCCTCTTTGCTAAACTCAAGTTTTTCATCGCCGTATTTTGCCGATGCTATGACGCACGGCACGCCGGAAATTTGCTGCGCAAGCTCATATAGGAGCTCACGGCTCACGCCTTTTACCGGGTATGCGGGCGGGCGGTCGATTGTACTTATATCCACGCGGACGGGCAAAATTTGATTTATCGCCGCATTTAGCGCTTCAAATTCAGCTTTCGTGTCGTTTAATCCTTTTATGACCAGGATTTCAAGCACTAGCTCGCCTTTAAATTCTCGCCTAAATTTAGCCATCGCGGCCACCAGCTCGCCAGCATCGATATTATCGCCCGAGCGATCGATCCTAGCAAAGGTTTTTTGCACCGCGCTATCAAGGCTAAATTTGACGATATCAAGCCCCTTTAGCGCCCCACAAATTTGAGGGTTAAGCACGCCTGAGCCGTTTGAGAGGATGAGAGTTTTGGCGGGACCTTTTATTAGATTTAGCTCGCGTACTAGCCGCGCCAGATCCGGGTAGAGCGTCGGTTCGCCGTTTGCCGTGAGCGTGATGACGTCGATATGCGGATGCACGGCAAGCGCGGCCTTCACCTCGGCTATTACTTGCTCTACGCTAGGCGAATTTTCTATCTCCGCGACAGGTTTTGCCGCCGTGAGTTCACAGTAAACGCAGTCAAAGTTACAGCATTTTTGCGCGGGCGATAGATCGATACCCAGCGAAACGCCAAACCTGCGCGAGCTAACGGGACCAAATACGATTTGCATTGATTTTCCTAAATTTAAGATGTGCGATTATACTAAAAGCGGGGATAAATTTTATTAAAGCAGATAACAAGAAAAGTATTCAAATTTAATACGACCTGGTAGCAAATTTTAAAAAACGAAATTCATCTACCACACAAAAGCTTTCTAAAAGACATAAAGCAAAATTAGAAAATTTAATTTCTCTCAAATTTTGCTTTATGTTAGCTTCAAAAATCATACATAAAGTCAAATTTGACGGTTCCTGCGCAAAATAAGAAACCGTCAAAATGGCTAAAATTTCTTTTTCCTTACGTCTTCTACGATCGCCTTTGCCATGCTGTCTACCTCGGCGGTTACGACGCTCGTATCGTTTGCGACCCTGACGTTTTGCTTAGTTAGCTCATCGACCTCGGCTACGCCTTGATTTATCATATTGATAGCTTCGCTTTGCTCCCTGATGCTTTCACTCATCTCATTGATGCTTTGAGCTAGCACATTTGCGTTAGCTTCGATCTCGCCGAGAGATTTTTGCGTTCGCTCGGCTAGTTTGCGAACCTCATCTGCAACTACAGCAAAGCCTCGTCCGTGCTCTCCAGCGCGCGCTGCCTCGATAGCGGCGTTAAGCGCTAGCAAGTTTGTCTGATCGGCGATATCGCGGATGATGACGATGATGTTTTTGATCTCCTCGCTTTGGCGCGTTACGTCTTCGGCCTTTTGGCTGATAGCGTTCATAGAGCTACTCATCTCCTCGACTGCGGCAGCGCTTTCTTGGAGAGAATTAGCCTGCGAATTAGCGCCTTGCGTGACTTGCTGCATCGAGCGAGCTAAAAACTCGGCCTTTTCTTCAAGCGTATGCGCCTGCTCTAAATTTGCCCTTAGCATACCGGCTATCTCTTCGCCTAAAGCATTGATACCGGCAGCTACTTTGCCTTCATCGTCGAGTCTTTTCGTAAAATCCTGATTTTTAAAGCTTTCGAGCAAATTTAAGACCTCGTCGCCGCTTGCGGCTATAGCTTGTTTTAGCGCGACTTGTAAATCTTTAAATGTCTGTTTTAGCTGGCTAAGAGCCGGATTTGAGGTGTCGGCGTTTAGTTGGGCTACATAGTTGCCCTTGCCTATCTGCCCTACAAACGCGTTAGCCTCTTTTATGAAGCTATTTTGCTCGGCGAAATTTGCCTCGATTTGCCTGATATTTTCGTTTATTAGTGCACTCATCTGTCCGATCTCGTCGCTTCCACTGCGCTCTAACGTTTCGGCTTTGTCGGTTTTATTGTTTAAAAATTCGAAAAATCTCACAAGGCCGTTTTTAGTCTGATCGATACCGGAGATTAAATTTTTACCGATCATGATAGAAGCTAGCAACATCAAAAGCACACACACGGCGATAACGATACCGCTAAATATAAGCTGTGCCGTCGCTTCACTTTTTACCTGCGATGCTACATTTTTCATATCGCTTAATAGCTTTAGCTCTAACTCCCTCATCGCATCTATAGATAGAGTTATTTTTGAGAACCAAGTCGCGGGGTCGTACGATATATCCTCGGTAGCGACTACGTTTTTTATGATATTCATCGCATCGTTAAAGTCCGCCTTTTTTCTAGCGATAGTATCAAATTCAGCACTGAATTCTTTTGGATTGTACTCGTCGAAATCCTGCATAAATTTATTGATTACGCTATTTAGCGCGACTACTTTGTTGTAGTCTTCTTTGCTTATACTTTTTTTAGTAAAAACTCCGTTTAAAGTTGCTCGCAAGATACCAAACGATTCCTTTATCTCGCCGACGATAATAATGCGTTTTAAATCATCAACGAGGCTAGGCTCTAGTTTGTCGCTATATCCGTTTATAGCGATCACCTCTTTTCTTAGTATTTTAGTTATACGCCCGATTAGATTATCGCCGCTCCTTTGATCTATGCCTGAGCGAATGCTAGCTATCTCTGGAGCTATTTCGTTCTTTTCCGCAAGCTTCTCAAGCGCCGCATCCACGTTCTTGCGCTGAGCCACGAGTTTAGCATTGTCTCCGCCGGCTAGCACTCCGGAGCTAAAACCGCGCTCTTTTTGCATCTCGTGAATGAAGTCGTTTTGATTTATGATCGTATCGACGATCCGCTCGCTGTAATCGGCTTTATCGCGAGTTTTGATAATACCGTTTAACATATAGGCACTAATGATACCAAGACCTATTAGTCCGACTAGAGCTATGACTAAAATTTTAAGTTTTATGCTCAGATTGTTCATCCTTCCTCCTTTATCTTGCGCTTTTTTCTTGCACTCGTTTTATAAAATATTTCGCGTTTTCCACCGGAATATCAGGCAAAATACCGTGTCCGAGATTAAAGATATGCGGCGCGTTTTTCATCGTCTGCAAAATTCGTTCCACACCCGCGTCGATCGCCTCTTTGCTATAAAGGCGTGTAGGCTCCATATTTCCTTGAAGGACGTATTTTGGGCTTAGTTTTGCTTTAGCAAGCTCGATCGGCGTACTCCAATCCACGCCAAAAACATCAAAATTTCCCGAAATTTTATCCAGATACCCGCTTATGCCTTTTGGAAAAACGATAACCGGAATTTGCGGAAATTCAGCCTTAAGCGCATCCACTATATCCATGATATACTTCCAACCGAACTCAAAATAAGCCTCGTCTTCTAGCGCAGCCGCCCAACTATCAAAAATTTGAACCGCATTTACGCCGGCTTTTATCTGCTCTTTCATATATCCTATGAGCGCGGCCGTGACCTTGGCTAAAATTTGATGCATAAACTCTGGATTTGAATATAAAAGCTTTTTGCTGACCGCATAAGTTTTCGTCCCGCCGCCCTCGATCATATAGGTAGCGATCGTCCACGGCGCGCCGCAAAAGCCGA
>CAURMS010000156.1:0-3867 GCA_963526085.1 uncultured Campylobacter sp.
GCTCTAGGCTGCCTACTCGCTACTAGCGCCCTTGCACACGAGGAAAAAGTCTTTGATCCAAAGGCTGGCAAACACCTAATCGTAACTATGGAGCAACTAAGCGAAAAGGGCAACACCGTCGTGGGCGAGGTTGTAGCGATCGAGACTAACTACGGCGTGGCGTTGTTCCCAAATCTTAAAGGTCTTGAGGGCGGCGCGCACGGATTTCACGTGCATCAAAACGCTGACTGCGGCGCTAACGAGAAGGGTCTAGGAATGAGAGCGGGCGGTCACTGGGATCCGGCTGAGACTAAAAAACACTCATTTGCATGGGACGACAGCGGCCACAAGGGCGATTTGCCTGCGCTTTTCGTTGATGCCGAGGGTAACGCGGTTTATCCGGTGCTAGCTCCGAAAATCAAAACAATCGACGAGCTAAAAGGCCACTCGCTAATGATCCACGTTGGCGGCGATAACCACAGCGACCATCCAAAGCCTCTTGGCGGCGGCGGCGCTAGAATGGTTTGCGGCGTTATAAAATAATCCCAAATTCGCCGATTTGCCGCGCTTGGCGGTCGGCGGATTTTTCTTTTTTACTCAAATTTGACGTGATTTAAATTTGCCCTAAGGGCGTTTTGGACGTTAAATTTGATAGCCTTCTTTTTAACCTCGCATCTCTTAAATGTAAATTTATATGCGCTATTTTACAAATGAAATTTTAAAAACGATGTCAAATTTACCCTTATCAAATTTGACTCAAATTTTGGTATATAAATTTACGAAATTTATTTCAAATTTTAAAATAAAATCGCCGACTGCACCGGCAAATTTTACAGAGTACGCCGCAACCCAAACTGCTAAATTTAAACCTACTAGGCAAAATTTACTCGCTGCTTTATTAAATTTTAACCGCAATAAAACAAAAAGCCAAATTTTATAAATTTTTAAATTTTTCGTAGTATGATTTTGTTTTTTGAAGGGGTGGAAATGGACTTTGACTTCGGAGTTACGGCGTATTTGATATTTTTTGCGGCGGCGTTTGCAGCGGGCTTCGTCGATGCGATCGCCGGCGGCGGCGGACTGATCGCGCTACCCACGATCATGGCGATGGGCGTGCCGCCTCACATGGCGCTAGCGACGAACAAGCTCCAAGGCACTTTCGGCAGCTTCACAGCAGCGTTAAATTTCGCCCGAAAAGGCATGATAAATTTCCGCGAAGTTTTTATCGGCATCGTTTTTACCTTTATCGGCGCGTGCGTCGGCACGGTGCTTATTTTGTTTTTGAGCGCCGAGTTTTTGCGCATTATTATCCCGTTTTGTTTGATAGCGATTTTCATCTATACGCTTTTGATGCCAAAAGTCGGCGACGAGGATAGGGTCGCCCGCATGAACGCGCGAGCCTTTTATGTGATATTTGGCCTAATTTTAGGCTTTTACGACGGATTTTTTGGGCCTGGAGCGGGCAGTTTTTGGACGTTTGCGATGGTTGCGCTCATCGGGCTAAATATGAAAAAAGCCGTCGCGCATACGAAAATCCTAAATTTTACCAGCAACATCGTCTCTCTAGTCGTTTTCATCGCGGGCGGACAGATACTTTGGACGGTCGGGCTTTTGATGGGCGTAGGGCAGGTTTTAGGCGCGTACTTTGGCTCAAATATGGTTATGAAAAAGGACGTTAAATTTGTTAGAGTCGTGTTTTTAGCCGTCGTGGGTGCGACGATACTAAAGCTTGTTTACGATAGATTTTTCGCGTGAGCGCTGATTTTAAAAAACGACGTCGAAGTTTGAGCTAAATTTGACAAAAAAGCTAAAATTTGGGCGAAATTTGAGGTAAGCTTAAAAAACTTTTAACGTTTATTTGGATAAAATTGCCGTTAAATTTCATAAATCTAAGGTTAATCCATGCAAGAAAATTTGTTTTTGTTTACAGGTTGGATCGCTTCTTTGTTTACCGACAACGAGCACGTTATCCACGCGGTAAATTACGCGGGACATCTCGTTTTAGTCGCGATCATCGTGCTTATCGTGGCAAAATTTGCAACTAAAAATTTGCAACTCGTGCCTCGCGGAACCCAAAACATCCTCGAAGCGTATTTAGAAGGCGTCGTATCCATGGGCAAGGACGTGCTAGGCAGCGAAGCGCTATCTAGAAAATACCTGCCGCTAGTCGCCACCATCGGTTTGATCGTATTTGTAAGTAACATAATAGGCATAATACCTGGATTTGAGGCTCCGACTTCGAGCTTAAATTTGACCCTTACTCTAGCGCTCGTGGTTTTCGTGTTTTACCACTACGAAGGTATCCGCGTAAACGGCGTGGTTAAGTATTTTGCACACTTCATGGGACCAAACAAATGGCTAGCTCCGATAATGTTTATCGTCGAGATCGTTTCGCATCTGTCTCGCGTCGTATCGCTTTCTTTCCGACTTTTCGGTAACATCAAGGGCGACGATTTGTTCCTTTTGGTCGTACTTGCTCTTGCGTCTTACGCTGCGCTTCCGGCGTTTGTCTTGCTTACGTTTATGGCGTGCTTGCAGACATTTATCTTTATGATTCTTACTTACGTGTATCTTGCCGGCGCGATTTTGATCAGCCACGACGAGCACTAAAATTTAAATTTTACGCGTCCGCCAGCTAAAATACGCTAAAAATCGGCGGGCGCAACCCCTTCTTTTTATCTAACTTAAATAAAAATCCTGCTAAAATAAGCCCTAAATTTTAAATAAAAGGCAAATTATGTTTGAAGTCGTTATCGGGCTTGAGGTTCACACCCAGCTTAATACAAAAACTAAAATTTTCTGCTCTTGCTCCACGAGCTTCGGCGATGAGGCAAATACGCACGTTTGCCCAACCTGCCTGGCGCTACCTGGATCTTTGCCAGTACTAAACAAAGAAGCCGTGAGAAAGGCGATAAGCTTTGGCGCAGCGGTAAATGCGACTATAAATAAACGCTCGGTTTTTAACCGTAAAAATTACTTTTATCCCGACCTTCCAAAGGCTTACCAAATTTCGCAGTTTGAGATACCGATAGTGGAAAAAGGCGAGCTTTTTATCGACGTAAACGGCGAGAAAAAACGCATCGGCATCACTCGCGCACACCTTGAGGAGGATGCGGGCAAAAACATCCACGAGAGCGGACAAAGCCTAGTCGATCTAAACCGCGCGGGCACGCCGCTGCTTGAGATCGTGAGTGAGCCTGATCTGCGTAGCTCCGACGAGGCGGTCGCGTATCTAAAAAAACTGCACTCGATTTTGCGATTTTTAAACATTAGCGACGCCAATATGCAGGAGGGAAGCTTTCGCTGCGACGCAAACGTCTCCATCCGTCCAAAGGGCGACAGCAAGCTTTACACGCGTGTCGAGATTAAAAATTTAAACTCATTTAGATTTATCCAAAAAGCGATCGACTATGAGGTCGAGCGTCAAAGCGTGGCGTGGGAAGACGGCAAATACGACGAGGAAGTTTATCAAGAGACCCGCCTTTTTGATACCGTAAATTTAGTCACACGCTCTATGCGAGGCAAGGAGGATAGCGCCGAATATAGATATTTTCCAGATCCAGACCTGCTACCTGTCGAGATCCCTGAAGAGATGTATAACGAAGCGATCAAGATCCCGGAGCTTGCCGAACAAAAGGTCGCTAGATACGGACACGAGCTTGGCGTTAAAGAGGACGACGCGCTGATTTTAACTAGCAGCGTGGAGACAGCGAGGTATTTCGAGGAGCTCGTGGATGCTAAAATATCGCCGAAGCTTGCCGTAACATGGCTCATCGTCGAGCTTTTAGGTCGCCTAAAAAACGGTGCTACGATCGAGACATCACCCGTAAATTCGGCTAAGATGATAGAGCTTTTGCGCCGCATAGAAGACGGTACGATAAGCGCTAA
>CAURMS010000157.1:0-3836 GCA_963526085.1 uncultured Campylobacter sp.
ATTTTGATGAGGTATATTTGTCCCGCGGCGCTTATCTCGCCTTCATTATGCGGGATAAATTTTAAAATTTGCCCTAGTTTTAGGGCTTCTGAGTTTTGTAAAAATATCTCGCCCGCCTCGTCTAAAACCCAGATCGCGTTTGGCAAAATCTCCACGATATCTTTGATGAAGCCTTGCAAATTTGCATACGACGCGGTCAGGTTTTTGTACTCGCGCTCTATCAGATAGGTCTGCTCGATCAGGCTTTTTAGTCCGTCTTGGACGCTGGTTTTATCGATCTGGGTCATAAAAGCTCCTCGAAATTTTCTAAATCAAAAAGTAAAATTCGCTCGTTTTTTAGGCGGCGCACTTCGTTGCTAAAGCCGCTTTTGGAAAATAGCGCGACGGCGTCTGGCACAAAGCCTAGTCGCTCGCATTTTTTAAGGAGTAAATTTACCACGTTTTTGCAAATTTTATGCTCTTTAAATTTGGCTTCTCCGACGATGATACGTCCGTCTAGGCTCAAAAATATATCTATCTCGATATTTTTCGCCCACAGACTTCGCACTCGCGCAGGCTCCGTTCCTAGCCTAAATGCCAAAAGCTCGCGGCAAAGTAGCTCAAAGCCAAAGCCCGCGTACGAGTCGAACTCTCGTCTGATAAACTCCATCAGCACGCCCTTTTCGCCGTTTTTTAAAAGGGCCAAATTTGGCTCGATGAAATAAAACCAAAATCTAGTAAAATTGTCGTTAAAGACCACCTTATCCTGCGCCTTGTCGCGCTCGGGCAGCTTTTTAGATTTTTGATATTTGCTTTTTACGCGCGGTTTTTCCAGCGTCTTTTCGATACTGACTACGCCCGAGTTTATCGCGGCGGCGTAAATTTTTAGGATGAGAGGGCGGGGCAGAAATTTATTTAGAGCGTATTTTTTGCGGTCGTTTTTAGCAAGCTTGCAAAGGGCAAATTTAAGCTCGTTTTCAAAAGGCGCGTCAAAGCTAAATTTGAGCGATAGATCTTCAAATTTATCTAAAATTTCCTTTTCGATCGCCTCGAAAATATCGTAATAATTCGCCTCAAATTTTAGCGCGTCAAAGACTAGATGAAAGTAAATAAGCTGCAGGATATCAAGGTGCTTAAAGCGCGCGTAGCTTGATTTTAAGGCGTAGATTTTTGCTCCTTTTTAGCCCATTTTAGCACAACTTTGGTTATAATCTCTTTTTTTTATAAGGAAAAATTTTGGTTAGCATTGACGAAATCAGGAAAAATATTATTTTAAAAAAAGGCGTGCGCTATTTTGACTACACGGCCTCGGGCCTAGCCTACGCGCCTATCGAGCAGAGGATCGCAAAATACCTAAAAACCTATGCCAACACACACTCAGAAAGCGCCTCAAACGCGCTAAAAACGCAAAAACGCTACGAAAAAGCAAGGCAGAGCCTAAAAGACGCGCTGGGGCTTGACGAGCGATTTTATCTGATCTGCGCCGGTTGCGGCGCGACCGGAGCGATAAAGAAATTTCAGGAGATCATTGGGCTTTACCTGCCGCCTATGAGCGCAAACCGCCTGGGCGAAGAGGCGGTAAAGGGCGCAAATTTGCCCCTAGTAATCGTTTCGCCCTACGAGCACCACTCAAACGAGATCAGCCTTCGCGAGGGGCTGTGCGAGGTCGTGCGCATACCGCTAAGCAAGAGCGGAGAAATAAATTTCGGCAGACTCGATCAACTGCTCAAAATCAACTCAAAGCGCGAGATCATCGGCTCTTTTAGCGCAGCATCAAACGTCACGGGGATAATTAGCGACTACAAAAAAATCTACGTGATGATGAAGCGATACGGCGCGACCGTGGCCTTTGACGCGGCTAGTTTTAGCTCGCACGGCAACCTCGATGCTGATTATTTTGACGCGCTATTTCTCTCGCCGCACAAGCTTTTAGGCGGCGTGGGTAGCTGCGGGCTACTCGCGATAAAAAAGGAACTCGTAAAATCAGACAAACCGACCTTTGCCGCGGGCGGGACGGTTAGCTACGTGAGCCGTAGTTCGCATTTTTTTGCGCCTAGCATAGAGCGCACCGAAGAGGGCGGAACCCAGCACGTGATGGGGCTAATAAGAGCCGCGCTAGCATACAGACTGCGAAACGAAGTCGGCCTAGACGTCATAAAAAGCCGCGAGGATGAGCTTGCAAGGCTATTTTGCGAGGGACTAGACGAGATCCCCGAGGTCGTGAGCTACTGCCCGCGCACAGTGCCGAGACTGCCGATTTTTGCTTTTAACGTAAAAGGCGTTTCGCCGTATGATTTCGCCGAGGCGCTGAGTGAGGACTACGGCGTGCAGACTCGTGCGGGGTGTGCGTGCGCGGGTCCGTACGGACACGATCTGCTCGGGCTAAAAGACGATCAGAAATTTGATCAAAAGCCCGGCTGGGTGCGCGTGAGTCTGCACTATTCGCACACGCCAAAAGATGTCGCCTATCTGCTAAAGGCCATCAAAAAAACTATCAAAAAATTTAAAACTAAAAAGGAAAAGAAATGAATAAAATTTTAGCCGCAGCCCTATTTGCTCTTTGCGCCGTTTGCGCGCAGGCAAAGCCGTTTAGCCCCGAGCAGTACGCAAAGGTACTGCGCGAGTACAACTCCGTCGCGGATGCGAACAACTACTTTGAAAGCGGTAAATTTAAAGAGGAATTCGAGCTTCGCAAAAAATACTGCGACGAGGGTCTAAGAGACGCGTGCGGGGATCTGGGACTGCTCTACGTTACGGGTCTAGGCGCGCCAAGAGATAGCAAAAGAGCGGGCGAACTACTAGAGTATGCCGCTAAAAACGACGAGTTTAAAGCCATATCGCAGTACTACGAAGCCGCACTTGACATAGCTCGCGCGGCGGAAAAATACCCGGACGACAAGGTCGCGCAGCACCTAGGAGCCGAGTTTAAAAACTCGCTAGAGCAGTGCAAAGCCTACAAGGGCGACCGCCACGTGTGCTTTCGCGCGCTGGTGATTAGCGGTATGCTGCCAAAGGGCGAGGGCGGTCTTGGACTATCGCAGGCTGAGTTTGCCAAGGCGTGGGAGGACATCGTCGTGAGCGACGTCGAGCGCAACGGCATGGACGACTCGAAGGTAAACTCTCTGGCAAAAGAGCTAGAAGGACTAGCGGCGCGCTAAATTTGCGGGCTTTTACGGCGTAAATTTGTTTTTTTCGGCCAGGCGATCCGTCAAATTTGACCGTCCGCGCTTTTGTCTTTTTGCGGGCGGCTTCGCGTCTCATATAAATTTAGATTACTTGGCTCAAATTTGGCGCGCCGGCAATTGCCAGGCTTAAATTTGGGTCCATTTTTGGGTAAATTTATCCAGCGGTGCATAATTTGCTTTTGCTCAAATTTGACCGCTTTTTACGGATAAATTTAGCTCGCTCCTTATTTTGCGGCTTGCGAGCTTTTGTCTGGCGGGCTTTACGACTATCTTTGCAGCGTAAATTTGCTAAATTTTGCTAGCGTTTGAGCAAATTAGCTCGTCAGGCTTAAAGCCTTTGCTTGCGCTTTTTTGCGCATGCGGTCAAATTTATGCGCCCGCGCGGGTTTTTGCCCTGCTCAAATCTGACGTATTTTTACGCCCAGCTCAAATTTGCGCGGCGTTATTTTTTACGAATTTACAAAAACTTTGGAGAAATTTTAGATGCGAGATTCGCGCGAGTTTCAGGTCTTAGCGGGCGAGGTAAAAAACGTGAGATGGAATGCAGCTACGGATGACTGCATTTTTGAGATAGAGGGCGCGAAATTTAGCGCCAAAATCGCCAAAGAGCGTCTCGTACCGCGAGAAAACGACCGCCTAGCTATCGCCTACGACACGAAAAATGATGTTTGG
>CAURMS010000158.1:0-3828 GCA_963526085.1 uncultured Campylobacter sp.
AAGCAGACCGCGTGCTAAGATGCACGGGCAACCCGTACCATCCGCTATCAAACGTGCACTGGGCGAGCTATGACACCTCGATAAACGACGCTTTGTTAGCGACCACCGCTAGCGGCGAGGACGATCGGCGCGCCACCGTATGCGCTAGAGGCGCGGCGCTGCCCGAGATGATAGCTTCGCCTATTAGGATTTTATCGCCGCTTAAGCGAGTAGGCAAAAGAGGTGAGGGCAAGTGGAAAAAGATCAGCTTCGAGCAGCTCATCGAAGAGGTCGTCGAGGGCGGGGATCTTTTCGGCGAGGGCCACGTGGACGGGCTTAGGGCTATACTCTCAGACGAACTCATCGACGAAGCAAATCCGGAATACGGCACCAAGCGCAACCAGCTTTTGAGCTTTTATCTCTACGACGGACGCTCTGATATCGTCGATCGCTTTATCAAAAAATCTTTCGGCACTATAAATCACTACTCGCACGGCGGTATCTGCGGCGGCGGTTTTAGAGTCGGCGGCAAGATCGCGCACAACGCAAAGGGCTTTGCTCACACCAAACCCGACTACGAAAACTCCAAATTTACCATCTACTGGGGCACCTCGCCGGCAAACGGCGGAAATCCGTTCCAAAAGCAAGCCAAAATGGTCGCCCACGCAAGAAGTACAAACGACGGCTTCACCTACGCGGTGGTAGATCCGACGCTAACAAACGCCGTCAAATTCGCCGCCTCCGACAAAGGCCGCTGGATCGGTATAAAACCTGGCACCGACACTGCGCTTGCTATGGCGATGATACGCTGGATCATAGAAAACGAAAAATACGCCGCAAACTACCTCATGCAGCCAAATTTAGAGCAAGCAAAGCTAGCGGGCGAAATACACTGGTGCAACGCCACACACCTAGTCATCACGCAAAAAGGTCACGCAGACTACGGCAAATTTGCGCTCGTGGGCGACGAGTGGCAGGTCTGCTCTCAAAGCGGCAAAATCCAAAGCTACAAGATAAACGAGCCCGCCAAGCTCTACTACAAGGGCAAAATTTTACTTAACGGCAAAAAAGTCGAAGTCAAAAGCTCGATGCAGCTACTAAAAGAATCAGCCTACAAACACAGCCTCAAAGAGTACTCTAAAATTTGCGGCGTGAGCGTAGAGGATATCCTCTGGCTGTGCGAAAATTTCACCAAAAACGGCAGGCAAGTCAGCACCAACGTCCACGGCGGCATGATGCACACGCAAGCGGCAATGAGCACGTACGCGATATTTTGCCTAAACACGCTAATGGGCACATACGGCTACAAGGGCGGCAACGTAAACGCAAGCGCTGGCACGCACGAGTTTTTAAAGGGCAGATACGATCTGGAGAGCTTCGAGGGCGCATACAAGCCAAACGGGTTAAATTTATCCCGCTCGGGCAAGTATTACGAAACGAGCTCTGAGTTTAAACGTAAAGTCGCCGCAGGCGGCAGCGGCTATCCTGCGCAGCAGCCGTGGTATCCTATCTCGATGCCGCTAGTAAACGAAACGCTCACTAGCCACGCCGCCGGCTATCCGTACAAGGTAAAAGCGTTTATAAACTACATGACGAACGTGATGTACGGACAGGCGGGACTCGAGGTCGCGGTGCTTGACGCGCTAAAAGATAGCAAAAATTTACCGCTTTTCATCGGTATCGACGCCTTTATGAACGAGACCAACGCCTACGCCGACTATATCGTGCCAGACGGCGTAAATCTCGAAAACTGGGCGCTTCCAAACTCGCTTTGGGGAACGATAGCTAAAACCTCCGTCGTGCGCTACCCGGCCGTCGCCGCCAAGCAAGACCGCGCCGCAGACGGTACGGTGATCGACGTGGAGGCCTTTTATATCGCGGTGGCAAAGAGGCTCGGACTAAAGGGATTTGGCAAGGGCGCCTTTAAGGATAAAGACGGAAAACCGATGGATCTGGATACGAAAGAGCAGTATTACGCCGCGGCGCTAGCAAATTTGGCCTTTGACGGAGACGGCGTAAAGGACATCGACAAAGAGGACTTGAAGCTTAGCAAAATTTCAAAAACCATGAAAAAGCTAGAGCCGTTTTTAAAAGACGAGGAAAAAGCAAAAGTCGCGCACGTGCTGGCAAAAGGCGGTAGATTTGACGATTACGAGAGCGCTTATGCGGGCGATAAAATGACGGTAAAAGTACCCGCCGCCACGCCTGCCGCGATCTACTACGAGCCCCTTGGCGGACACAAACACTCTATCACGGGCAAGTACATGCCGGGCACTCCGACTCTAGCTCTTGCGGTGGCTAGCGACGGCACTCCGCTAGAAAAGTTTTTCCCAAAATCAGAGTGGAAATACCTCGTAAGCTCGAGAAAATCAAACATCCAGCACTACTACACGATAGTTAGTCCAAAGCTGCGCGCCATACATCCGAAAAATTTCGTCAGGATCGCCGAGGATATCGCGAGCGAGCAGGGTATCAAAACGGGCGACACGGTCAAGATCACGACGCCCTACGGCTCGCAAAAGGGCGAGGCCTTCGTAACAAACGGCGTTGCTAGCGGCGTTATCAGCCTCGAGCACGGATTTGGACACGATGAGTTCGGCGCTAGAGTGCATTTTATCGACGGCAAACCGGCCTTTTGGCTAGAAAGCGCGGAAAAGGGCGTAAATCACAACAAACTTGGCCTGTTAGATCCGAAGCGAAAGGGCAAATTTAGCCTAAACGACTGGCTGGTGGGCACCTGCGCTAGACAGGCGCTACCTGCAAATATCCGTAAAATCGGCTAAATTTAACGCGGCGGCCCCGGCTTAGCCTGGTCGCCGTAAATTTGACGTTTCGGCGGTAAATTTAAAGTAGCGTAAATTTGTCGCGGACGGCGTCAAATTTAGAGTAGATTTGAGACAGCCCGCGCAAATTTGACGGCAAAATTTACCGATAGATATCTAGGCTCAAATTTAGCTCGTCGATGACGCTAAGCATCTGCCTCACGTATCTTTGCTCGCGGCGAGCCTCGGCGATGTCTAGTTTATCAAAAAGCCGCCCCTCGAAAAAATTTCTCCTACTAAAGCAAAATAGATAAAATTTGTTATCCATAAAGGCCGCACTTGGCGATTTTAGCGTGTTTTTGTAGGCTTTTAGTATATTTAGCTTGCCCATAAACACAGGCGTGAGCAGGTATCTCGCCTCCACCTTGTCGGTCGTAAAAACTCTAAAATTTTCATTAAATTTGACGTCGTCGAGTAGCTCTTTTTCGCCTAAAAATTTAGTATTAAAATCCTTGCTAACGGCGACCGTTTTGCCGTTAAATTTCTTATTAAATTCGCACTTTAGCACGCTGCCTTTAAAGTCCGAATACTGATCAAACGCGTATTTTAGCAGGATAAATGCGGCGACGTATTTGTTATTTATCCGAGGGTATTCGCGCTCATGGCTAATAATCTCGCATAAGTTAAATTTGACGCCTTTATATACGCCGCGCACGCTATCTTCGCTATAAAATGTGCTCGGTCTATAAATCCCCGCCGCATTAAATTCGCTCTGCGAGATACCGCCGTAAGCGCTATACGTAAAGCTCTCGTCGATATCTTTGATGAGCGCGGGGATAAAAACTTCTTTATAAAATTCGTTGTATTCGTCCTGGGCTTTGCCTATGCTTTTTAGCTTTGCAGGCACCCAAAATAGCAAGCCAAAAAATAGCACAAGCAAAACCAAAGCCGTCTCGCCTCATAGATCAAATTTCTTAAGAGTAGCAAAAAATAGAGAAAAAACGCCGACGCAAAAAGCTATAAAACCGGGCGATCCCTCCGCCGCGGCTCGGCACTCTTTTTGTTTGTTTTTAGTTTATATTAATGC
>CAURMS010000159.1:0-3824 GCA_963526085.1 uncultured Campylobacter sp.
ATTTTATGGTGCAGTTACTAGAGTAGCCAAAACGCCGATGCAAAAATTTATCTTGCCCGTGCTTAGGTTTGTAAGCTGCGCGGCATAAAACAGATGGCGGTCAAATTTAGCCAAAAACCGCTCGGCTATAAAGCCAAATTTGACCGATTTATACTTAAACGTTAAATCTAAAATGCATCACGTCGCCGTCTTGAACGACGTAGTCCTTGCCCTCTAGGCGCATTTTGCCCGCCTCTTTGGACGGATTTTCACCGCCGCACGCGATGTAGTCCTCGTAGCTGATAACCTCAGCTCTGATAAATCCCCGCTCAAAGTCGTTGTGGATGACGCTGGCGGCTTTTGGCGCTTTCCAGCCTTTTACGATCGTCCACGCGCGTACCTCGACGACGCCCGCGGTAAAGTAGCTGATCAAATTTAGCTTTGCAAACGCCGTTTTGATGATCTTTTCCAGGCCGCTTTCGTTCGTGCCTAGCGAGCTTAAAAACTCATGCGCCTCTTCGTCGCTAAGCCCCACGAGCTCCTCTTCGATTTTGGCGCAAAGCTTGATGACCTCGTGTCCCGAGCGCGCGGCAAATTCGCGAAGTGCCTGTACGTATTTGTTGTCCTCCGAGATGCCGTCCTCACCCACATTTGCGCCGTAGACGACCTCTTTTGCGCTGAGTAGCCTTAGCTCTTTGTTTAAATTTATAAACGCGTCATCGTCCTTGCCGCCAAAACTGCTCGCGCTTTTGCCATCGTTTAGGTGAGCTAGCAGCGCGTTTGCCGTCTCTAGCGCCTCTTTTGCGCCTTTTGCGTTTGCTTTGGCTTCGCGGGTTAGGCGCTCGATTTTTTTATTTAGCTGCTCGATGTCGGCGAGGATGAGCTCGGTTTCGATGATCTCGACGTCCCTGACGGGATCGACGCCGCCTTCTACATGCGTGATGTTTTCGTCCTCAAAGCAGCGCACGATGTGCAAAATCACCTCGGTTTCGCGGATATTTGAGAGAAATTTATTTCCCAGCCCTTCGCCCGCGCTCGCACCCTTTACAAGGCCCGCGATATCGACGAATTCGATCGTAGAGTATTGGATTTTATTTGGATTTACAATTTTGGCTAGCTCGCCTAGGCGCTTATCGGGCACCGGCACGACGGCTTTGTTTGGCTCGATCGTGCAGAACGGATAGTTCGCACTCTCGGCGTTTTGCGCCTTCGTTAGTGCGTTAAAAGTGGTTGATTTGCCAACGTTCGGCAAGCCTACGATACCTACTGCTAGTCCCATTACAGCTCCTTTGCCATAGCGCATAGATAATAAAGATTCATTCGCACGCCCGCTCCCGTCGCACCCGCTTGGTTATATCCCCAAGCTTTTTCGGTGTATGCGGGGCCTGCGATATCTTGGTGTATCCACTTGTCTTTAAACTCGTCTTTTATAAATTTATCTAGGAAAAGCCCCGCCGTGATCGCGCCGCCGTAACGGCTAGAACCCGTGTTGCTGACGTCTGCGATCTGGCTTTTGATTAACTCGCGCAAATGAGGGTTAAACTCCAAAATCGTATTTAGTTCGCCGCTTTTTGCCGCTTTTGCCTTAAATTCAGCCTTTAGTTCCTCGTTGTTGCCCATTATGCCGCTTGTGTATTCGCCAAGTCCTACGACGCAAGCGCCAGTTAGTGTCGCCATGTCGATCAGCACGTCTGGTTTAAAATCCTGCGCGTAGCTAAGGCAGTCGGCAAGCACTAAACGCCCCTCGGCGTCGGTGTTTCGCACCTCGATGCTAACGCCGCTGCGAGAGATCAGCACGTCGTCTGGTTTATAGGCGTTGCCGCCGATCATATTTTCGGTCGCGCCCAAAATAGCGTGAATTTCAAACGGCAAATTTAACTCCGCTGCGCCTTTAATTATACCCATCGCCGCAGCCGCGCCGCTTTTATCGGCTTTCATTGTTAGCATATAATCAGCCGGCTTTAAGCTAAGCCCGCCGCTATCGTATGTTAGCCCCTTGCCGACGAAGATTACGCGTTTTTTTGCGCCTTTTGGTTTGTAGATTAGGTGGATGAGGCGAGGCGGATGGACGCTGGCTCTGTTTACCGCTAAAAATGCGTTCATCTTTTCTTTTTCGAGAAATTTCTCGTCGTAAATTTTGCAGCTTAAATTTGGGCTAGACTCGGCTAAATTTTGCGCGTCCTCGGCCATTTTTTGCGGGGTGTAAATTTCAGGTATTTCGTTTACGATATCTTTGGTGAAATTTGTCGCCGTAGCGATTATCTCGCCGTAGGCAAAGCCGTCCTTTGCGTCGTTTTCTCGGACTTCCTTGTCGTTATACTCTTCCTTGCTAAAAATAATATCTTTTAGCGCGTATTTTTCTTTTTTTTCTTTGTATTTGTTAAATTCGTAAGCGCCTAGCAAAAAGCCCTCGGTTAGAGCCTGAAAGCTCATTTTTTGGCATCCTGCGACGTATGAGGCTAGTTTTAGGCTTTTGACGTTTAGCGATTTTACCGCGTTGTAGGCTTTTGCCGCGGCTATGCGAAGCTCATCGTAGCCAAGCTTGCCAAGCGGAACATAGATCCTGCCGCTTTCTAGTAAAAGCAAGACGCTCTCGCCTTTGTAGTTGGCAAATTTAAACGCCTTTTCGTCTTTTATAAATTTATGTTTTAGGTTTTTATCTACGACGAAAATCAGCTCCAAATCAGCCTTGATTTCGTTTAGTTTTTTATTAGTGAGTTGAAACTGCACTTCTGTGTCTCCTATCGTTTAAAATTTTATTTTCTATGCGCTTAAAGCCGTAGAGCAAAGCGCCCAAAAATACCGCTACTACCGGCACGGCGACGTACCAGTGCTCTTTTGCTTTGTGTAAAATTTCGAGTATATGCTCGCCCAAAACCCACGCGGGGATTATCGTTATCGCAGCCCAGCACCACGCGCTTATTAAGTTTATGAATGCGTACTTTTTCGCGCTGTATCCGGTTAAGCCTATGGTCATCGGTATGATGACGCGAAAGCCGTACATATAGCGCTGGATAAAGATGATCGGCCAGCCGTATTTTTTTAGCATTATGTGCGCGATGGCAAATTTGCGTCGCTGGGTATGAAGCTTCTTGGCGATATATTTTTTATTATAGCGGCCTAGATAAAAGTAAATTTGATCGCCGACGAAGCCGCCCAGACCTGCTACGAAGATGGCCGGCGCGATATGCATATGCGTTTGATGAGAGAGGATTCCAGCCATTATGAGCGCCATTTCGCCTTCCATTATACACCAGACGAAAAGTATGATGTAGCCGTACTCGATGAGTAGTTTCGTAAAAAATTCTTCCATCATAGCTCCAAAATACTGTAAATTTTAGTTAGCTGGCGTAAATTTGCGCTACCGCCAAGGTCCTTTAAATCGATCAAAAAGCAGGCCTCTACGCAAACGGCGTTGGTTTGATTGATTAGCTCTACGCTAGCCTTGGCTGTGCCTCCCGTAGCGATTAGATCGTCGATTAAAAGCACCTTTGCGCCTGCTTTCTCGCCGAATGCGTCGATGTGGATTTGCACCTCGTCCACGCCGTACTCTAGGCTATATTTTTGCGAGATCGTGATGTAGGGTAGTTTTTTAGGCTTTCTAATCGGCACGAAAGGCAGCCTCAACCTAGCTGCCAAGGCCGCTCCAAATATAAATCCGCGCGACTCGATGCCGGCGATAAAGTCGGTATCAGCGCTCTCGTAGCGAGCCGCGAGGTGATCCATTAAAAAATTAAACGCCTCTTTGTTATTTAGTAGCGTCGTGATGTCGCGAAATACTATGCCAGGTTTTGGAAAATCGTTTATGCAGCGGATGGACTTTAATCAAACTTCCTTCCCCGCTT
>CAURMS010000160.1:0-3755 GCA_963526085.1 uncultured Campylobacter sp.
GTATGAAACCATAAAACAAAAAAGCTAGCCTTTTGAGTGTCTTTAAATGAGTTTGAAAATTTCGCCCTGCGGCAGACTATCTGTCTAGCCTTGCCCAAATTTTCTGCACAACATTTAAATCCATCTCAAAATTCTACGCTTTTGGGTTCCTAAAATTTAATCAAATTTCGGCGCGGTATTTTGAGATGATTTTTTGAGTTTTGAAGCAAGATTGAGCGTGCGCTAGGCATATAGCCTGCGGAGCGAAAATTTTGCAAAATCTCGAAAAAGCACTCAAAAGACAAACCGATAAAGAAAGGAATATAAATGAGAGCATTAATTAGCGTCAGCGACAAAGAAGGCATCGTAGAGTTTGCAAAAGGACTCGAGCGACTCGGTTTTGAGATATTAAGCACGGGCGGCACGCACAAACTGCTAAAAGAGCAGGGCGTAAAAGCGGTCGAGGTGAGCGAATACACCGGCTCGCCCGAGATGTTTGAGGGGCGCGTAAAAACCCTGCACCCAAAGATTCACGGCGGCATCTTGCACAAGCGAAACGACGCAAACCACGTGAGTCAAGCCGCGCAGTACGGCATCGGCGGCATCGATCTAGTCTGCGTAAATTTATATCCGTTTAAACAAACCACCATCCGCACAGATGATTTTGACGAGATCATCGAAAACATCGACATCGGCGGCCCTGCGATGGTGCGCTCGGCGGCTAAAAATTTCGCCAGCGTTTATATCGTCACTAGTCCGCTTGATTATGACGAGGTTTTGCGCGTCATAGGTGGTGCGGACGAGAGCGAAAAGGCCGTTTTTAGACGAAATTTGATGATAAAAGCCTACGAACACACCGCGGCCTACGACTCGATGATCGCAAACTATATGAATGAGCGCTTTAACGACGGCTTTGGCGAGATGAAATTTATCGCCGGTAGCAAGGTTTTTGATGCGAGATATGGCGAAAACCCGCACCAAAAGGGCGCACTATACGAGTTTGACTACTTTTTTAGCAACAACTTCACTGCGCTAAAAGGCGAAGCGAGCTTTAATAACATCACCGACATCAACGCTGCTTTGGCTCTTGCGAGCAGCTTTGATACCGCGCCTGCGGTCGCCATCGTCAAGCACGCCAACGCTTGCGGCTTTGCCGTAAAATCAAATCTGCTAGAAAGCTACGTCGAAGCGCTAAAATGCGATCCCGTCAGCGCATACGGCGGCGTCGTGGCGATAAACGGCACGCTAGATCGCACCTTGGCTGAGAAAATCAACGAAATCTACGTCGAGGTTATCATCGCCGCAAACGTGGACGAGGACGCTCTTGCGGTATTTGAAGCCAAAAAACGTATCAAAATTTTCACTCAAGGCAATAAATTTTTACAGCGCGCAAACGACAAATACGACTTCAAGCACGTTGACGGCGGCTTTGTCTATCAGCAAAGCGACGAGGTGAAAGCTAGCGAGCTACAAAATATGAAACTACAAACCGCGCGCGCAGCTAACGAGGCTGAGCTAAAAGACCTTGAAATCGCATGGAAAGTCGCTGCGCTCACGAAAAGCAACTGCGTCGTTTACGTGAAAAACAGCGCCGTGGTCGCCATCGGTATGGGTATGACGAGCCGCGTAGATGCCGCGCGTGCGGCAGTGGCTAAGGCGCGCGATATGGGGCTTGATTTGCGCGGTTGCGCGCTTGCTAGTGAGGCGTTTTTTCCGTTCCGAGATAGCATCGATATCGCAAGCGAGGCGGGTGTAAAAGCCGTGATACAGCCTGGCGGCAGCATCCGCGACGACGAGGTCGTGCAGGCGGCAAACGAGCATGGCATGGCGATGTATTTTACTGGCGTGCGCCACTTTTTACACTAAAATTTGATCGTTTGACGGCGAGGTGGCGTAAATTTGACTGCGCCGTTTTGCCATTCTAAGCTTATTGATTAGCGGCGCGCTTGCTCCGCTTTTCTCAAATTTGACTTACCAGCCTTTAAATTTGGACTGCGATTTGCTTGCGCTTTGGAGATTAAATTTAATTGAAAGCAGTCTATGAAGCAAATTTTGATTTTCTTGGTATTTTTGGCTGGGCTTTATGCGGCTAATATCTACGTAAACGGCGAAAAGGTCGGTGGCAGCGACCAAAACGCTACCTATAACGGCGAGAGCAAAAACGAAATCCTAAAACAAGAGGGCAAAAAACTGCTCTGCAAAAAAGGCTACAAGCAGTATTGCTAAGCGGTGCTTTATCTTTTAATCGGCGGTCAAATTTGCGCCGCCAAATTTATCTCATCTAAATTTCACACCTTAAACGCTCGGGTTTTGCCGCTCAAATTTAACGCCATGCCCGTCAAATTTAAAATTTAATCCCTTAAGCAAGGTCAAGACGCTCGCGCGCAAAATAAGAGTATAATTATCCAAATTTAAAATAAGGATAAAAAATGAGCGATTTTTTCAAAGACGCCGAGCAGTTTAACGCCGAGGGCGCGACGGTGCCGTTTTATAGATATAGCGAAGGCGGCGTGAATTTCGTCGGCTTTGACAGCCGTCCGTGCGTGCCGCCTGAGCCTATGATAAACGCGCTAGTAGCGATTAAATTTGCAAACCAAAACACCAAAATCGTGATGGTAAATCATAAATTCCCAGCCGGTCTGATCCCTAAAATAGAGGAGCAGTTTGACATCAAGCGCGAGGATCTAGATGGCGGAGCGGTCAAGATGACCTTTAGCCTAAAGCAGGGCGCAGACGTCAAAAACGTAGATACGAGCCTTTGTCACTGAGATAGGTCATGCTTTTAAACACTTTTGCGCCGCCTTTTAAGCTGGTGGGCGGTTATTTTATCGCTGGTATTTGCTTTTTGATCGCGAGTATCCCCGCCTTTTTCGCGGCGGATTTTGAGACGATCGTGGGGCTTGAGACGGCGGGATTTTTGCACGTATTTTTCGTCGGATTTGTGATGAGCATCATCATCGGTGCGCTTTATCAGCTAACTTCGGTGATTTTAGAAAAGCCGTTTTCAACGATCAAGGGCGCGATGCTAAATTTAGCCGTCTACTGCGTAGGGATTGCTGCGATGGGCTACGGGATGATCAGCGGCAAAACGGGCTTTTTGCACGGCGGCGGTATGACGCTTTTTCTCGCGCTGCTGTTTTTTGGCACGACCTATATCGTTAGCTTTATGGACAATGAAAAAAAGAGTTTCGCGGCGTTTATGCTTTTTGTTTCGGCGATATTTTTGCTCGCCGGCATCTCGCTTGGATTTTGCCTTCTGATGATACTTTCTGGCACTTTGCCGATGGATTTTATGTTCGCGCTTAAATTTCACGTCTATTTCGTACTTGGCTTTGTCTTTTTCATCATCGTAGGCGTAGCGACCGTGCTGCTACCGATGTTTGCCTTGGCGCACGATCTAAAATTTACGCTTAGCAAATTTGCCTTCGGGTTTTATATTTTTGCCGGCGTTTTGCTCTTTTTTAGCGAAATTTACGCGTACTTTGCGTTTGGAGCGGCGATCGTTTGCTTTGTCGCGGAGGCGCTGCATATCCTAAAAAAACGCGTCCGTAAGGCGTATGACTACTGGAACGTAAATATCGCCCTTTCGCTCGCGGCATTCGTGCTGTTTTGCGTTTTAGTCGCGGCGGATAGATACGATATGGCGGTGTTTATGCTGATTTACGGCTTTTTGTTTGCCTTTATCGCGGCTCATCTTTACAAGATCGCGCCGTTTCTCATCTGGTACCACTACGTAGCGCCCTTTGTGGGCAAGACAAAAGTGCCGCTACTAGATC
>CAURMS010000161.1:0-3752 GCA_963526085.1 uncultured Campylobacter sp.
GTCTAGCACCGTAAACGATGTCAAAGCCCGCACCCGCGATAAATTTCTTAGCCTCTTCGCTTAGGCTTGCTTTTATACCGCGATTTTGCAGCGTTTTTTCAAGCTCTTTAAACATTATATCTACGATTTTTATTAACCCGTCTTCGTCGAGCGGGTTAAAGATTATCGTATCGTCTAGTCGGTTTAAAAACTCGGGTTTAAAATAGTTTTTAAGCTCGTTTTTTACAGCTTGCTCGCGATCGTCGCCTTTTAGATCCATTATAAAATTTGACGCGATATTTGACGTGAGGATGATGATCGTGTTTTTAAAATCGACCGTCACGCCCTTGTTATCAGTCGCCCTTCCGTCGTCTAGAATGCCTAGAAGTACGTTAAACACGTCCTTGTGAGCCTTTTCGATCTCGTCAAAAAGTATGACGCTATACGGACGTCTGCGTACGGCTTCTGTTAGCTGTCCGCCTTCGTCGTAACCCACGTATCCAGGAGGCGCTCCGAGCAGGCGAGATACGCTGTGCTTTTCCATGTATTCGCTCATGTCAAAGCGTATGAGCGCGCGCTCGTCGTCAAACAAAAATTTAGCCAAAGCCTTCGCCGACTGCGTTTTACCCACACCCGTAGGTCCCAAAAACAAAAACGATCCGATCGGACGCGCGCCCTCGTTTAGGCCCGCTTTGTTTCGCTTGATAGCTCTTGCTAGAGCGTGCAAAGCGGCATCCTGACCGACGACGCTTTCGCGCAAATGCTCCTCGATCATTAGATATTTTTGCTTTTCGCTAGTTAGCATTTTGCTGACTGAAATTCCCGTCCATTTGCTTAGTATTTCAGCCACCAGCTCCTCATCGACCTGATTTTTGAGTAGCACGCCGCTTTTTTTCATCTCGTCCCATTTTTTTTCGAGATCTTTTTGGCGGTTGGCCGCTTCTAAAATTTTGCCGTATTCTATCTCGGCCGCGCGCTGCAAATCGCCGTTTCTGCGCGCTATCTCAGCCTCGCTTTTTAGGCTATCTATCTCTTTTTTAGCTTTTGAGATACCGCCAAAAACCGCCTTTTCGTTTTCAAATCTGCCGTCAAGGGCGTGTTTTTGCTCGTTTAGGTCGGCGATTTCTTTTTCGATTTCGCTTAGGCGCGCCGCATTTTTAGCCTCGTCTTCCATTTTTAGCGCCTCTTTTTCGACTTGTAGCGTTACGATCTCGCGTTTAATGCGGGCTAGTTCGTACGGTTCGCTTTCTATCTGCATTTTTAGCTCGGCTGCGGCCTCGTCGATGAGATCGATCGCTTTATCCGGCAAGAAGCGGTTTGAGATGTAGCGGTCGCTTAGCTTTGCCGCCGCAACCAGCGCGCTATCGGTGATCGTCACGCCGTGGTGCACCTCGAGGCGCTCTTTTATCCCGCGTAAAATTTGAAGCGCTTCGTTTACGCTAGGCTCTTTTACGTCGATGGGTTGAAAGCGGCGTTGCAACGCAGCGTCTTTTTCAAAATACTTGCGGTACTCTTTTAGCGTCGTAGCACCCACAGCGTGCAGCTCGCCTCTAGCAAGCGCAGGTTTTAGGATATTTGCCGCGTCCATACTGCCTTCGCTAGCTCCCGCGCCCACGATGGTGTGGATCTCGTCGATAAAGAGAATGATATTTCCCGCGCTTTTTACCTCGTTAATGACGGCTTTTAGGCGGTCTTCAAACTCGCCGCGGTATTTCGCGCCAGCGATCAGTGCGCTCATATCGAGTGCTACTACTCGTTTGTTTGCTAGGCTCGTAGGCACGTCTTTTGCCACGATTTTTTGCGCTAAGCCCTCCACGATAGCTGTTTTACCCACTCCCGGCTCGCCTAGTAAAATAGGATTATTCTTGCTCTTTCTTATTAAAATTTGCATCATGCGCGTGATCTCTTCGTCGCGCCCGATAACCGGATCAAGCTCCTTATTTAGCGCCTTTGCGGTTAGATCGATGCCGTATTTTTCAAGACTATCTAGCGTCTCGTCGCTGGTTTGGCTATCTATCTTGCGCCCCGCCCTGATGCTTTCTAAATTTTTGCGGATTTCTAAAACATCTGTAAATTTACCTAAAATTTGTTTAATTTCAGGCAGCTCAAGCGCCGAGATAATCCACGTATCTACCGCGATATAGCTATCTCCTAGGCTTACCATCAGAGCTTTTGCGCTTTCAAGAGAGTTTATGAGCTCCTTTGAAATTTGCACGTTTTCTTTGCTCACGTTTGAGCTTGTAGGTAGCTGTGCGGCTTTGCTTTTTACCTCAAGCTCCACGGCGTCTTTGCTGACGTTCATTTTGTTAAAGACTTGGTTGAGTAGCGAGCCGCTGTCTGCGACCTGAGCCCAAAGTAAGTGAAGCGGAAACGTTTGCGGATTTTTCGCGTGTATCGCGAGCGCGACGCCCTTTTCTACCAGCTCTTGCATTTGTGCGGTTAAATTTTCGCCTAAATTCGCCATTTTTTCTCCTTTAGTTTATAGTGAGCATATTATATAACTTTAGTCGATTATTGTCAAGTTATCTAAGCGGTTTTATATAAATACTTACGAAAGAAAATTAAATTTTATTAAATCTTTTATCCTATTTTTAGGCAAATTTAACTAAAATAGCCCCACTTAAAAAGGCAGGAGATTAACTTTGAATAAAAAAAAGATGTTTTTGTTTTCAAGCGTTGCGGGCGCGATGATTTTCGGAGCCGTTTTTAGCGCAAATTTAAACGCTAAAGCCACCGAGGACGGCTCAAATTCTAAACTACAATCGCTCTCAAAACTTACAAAAACCATTTCTACTATCGAAAAATATTATGTTGATGATTTACAGTTTAAAGAGATCGTGGATAAAGCCATAGAGGGGCTTTTAAATAACCTTGACGCGCATTCCGGATTTTTAAATGAAAAAGCGTTTAAAGACATGCAGGTGCAGACGAACGGGGAATTTGGCGGCCTAGGCATCACTGTCGGTATGAAAGACGGCGCACTAACGGTCATCTCGCCTATCGAAAATACGCCTGCGGATAAAGCCGGCATAAAAAGCGGCGACATCATCCTTCGCATCGACGGCAATACGACCCTAGGCACCACCATAGACGAAGCGGTCAATAAAATGCGCGGCAAACCAAAGACGCCTATCACGATAACCATCGTGCGAAAAGGCGAGCAAAAGCCGTTTGACGTGAAACTCGTGCGCGACATCATCTCGGTCGAGTCCGTTTACGCAAAGATGATCGAAAAAGACAACATCCTCTATCTTCGCGTGACGAATTTTGATAAGCACGTAACCGAAAAGGCAGAGGAATTTATCAAAAAATATCCAAAAGCGGAAGGCATCATCCTTGACCTTCGAAACAACCCGGGCGGACTTTTAAACCAAGCGGTCGGACTAACGAATTTATTTATAGATAGCGGTGTGATCGTATCTCAAAAGGGCAGAAACGAGAGCGAAAATAGCGAATTTAAAGCTGCGAGAGCAAATAAAATCACAAATTTACCGCTTGCAGTGCTAGTTAACGGCGGAAGCGCGAGCGCGAGCGAGATCGTGAGCGGATCGCTACAAGACCACAAACGAGCCGTCGTTATCGGCGAAAAGACGTTCGGCAAAGGCAGCGTACAGATCATCCTACCCGTAGACGACAAGGAGGCTATCCGCCTAACGATAGCTCGCTACTATCTGCCTAGCGGCCGCACTATACAAGCAACGGGCGTGGAGCCTGATATTGTCGTATTTCCGGGCAAAGTGCCTCAGCAGGACGAAAATGTGTTTTCTATAAAA
>CAURMS010000162.1:0-3751 GCA_963526085.1 uncultured Campylobacter sp.
AACGCCCTGGCCGGGGATTTATCTAGCTAGCGGGTTAAAAATTTTAGAACTAGAGCTTTTGCGCGAATCTTGCGGGCGTAAATTTGAACGCACGGGCGAAATTTTAAGCGTCGATAAGCTCGGTTTTTGCGTTTCTTGCGGCGAGGGTGCGGTTAAGATCATAAAGGTGCAAGAGCCCGGCAAAAAGCCGGTGGACGCTAGCGCCTATCTAAACGGCAAGCGCTTTGGCGTCGGCGATATGGCTTTGTAATATGAGTAGAGTAACGGTAGCAAGCACGCCAAAACGTCAAATTTACCGTAAATTTAAAAGGAATAAAATTTGAGAATAGAGTTCGCAGATAGCGTACATTCTACGCAAAAGGTTCTGGTCGAAGGACTGCGAAACGGCGAAATACAGCCGCCTTTTGCGCTTGTGGCAAAAGAGCAGACGCAAGGTATCGGCAGCAGAAATAACACGTGGAGCGGGCTGGAGGGCAATCTGTTTTTTTCATTTTGCATGAGCGAGACGGTGCTACCGAGCGATCTAAGGGGCGAGTCGGCGTCGATTTACTTTTCGATGATTATGCGCGAAGTGCTCGCGGCTCGCGGCTCTCAAATTTGGCTAAAATGGCCGAACGATTTTTACGTCGACGACAAAAAAATCGGCGGAACTTTGACGACGAGAGTCGGCGAAATTTACGTCTGCGGCATGGGCATAAATCTAAAAAATGCACCCGAAAACGCCGGAATTTTAGATATATATGTGAGTCCTAGCGCTGCGGTCGGGGAGTTTTGTAAGAGGCTGCAAGCGGCTCCGTCTTGGTCGGAAATTTTTAAAAAATTTGAGAGCGAATTTGAAAAATCAAGAGAATTTATTACGCACTTTGAGGGCGAAGAAGTGGCGCTCAAATACGCAAAACTCCTATCTGACGGCTCTTTGGATATAAATGGTCGAAGGGTTTTTTCACTCAGATAAATTTGCTTAAATTTGACGTAAAATTTAATATTTTTACAAAATATCGGTGGGTACGCACCGCAAAATTCTTTCAGAAATTTTAAAGCCGAAACTAAACTTGGACAAAGTAAGTTTTTTGTAAAATTAATCAATTAAAAAACAAAAAAATTGGAAAATTCTCATGTGTGAAATTATAACTATCGCAAACCAGAAAGGCGGCGTCGGAAAGACGACTACGGCGGTAAATTTGGCTGCATCGCTAGCGGTAGCCGAAAAAAAAGTCCTACTCATCGACATCGATCCACAAGCAAATGCGACGACTGGAATGGGTTTTAGTAGAAACGACTACGAATATAATATATATCACGTACTCACCGGCCGTAAAAAGCTGTCTCAAATAGTGCTAAAAACCGAGATACCGACGCTTTTTCTAGCGCCTTCAAATATCGGTCTCGTGGGTATAGAACAAGAACTAAGCGAACAAAACAAAGACTATCAAAAGATACTAAAAAGCAAGATAGAGGAGGTTGAGGGGCAGTACGATTTTATCATCATCGACAGTCCTCCGGCGCTAGGCAGTATCACCGTAAACGCACTAAGTGCTAGTGATAGCGTGATAATCCCGATACAGTGCGAATTTTACGCATTAGAGGGGCTTGCACAAATTTTAAATACGGTAAAAATCATCAAAAAAACCATAAACCCGAAGTTAAATATAAAAGGCTTTTTGCCGACTATGTACAGTTCGCAAAATAACCTCGCCAAGGAAACGGTGGCAAATTTAAAGCAGCATTTTGAAAATAAACTGTTTAAAAACAAGGATATGAGTGATGAATTCGTAATAGTACCGCGAAACGTAAAGCTTGCCGAAAGCCCGAGCTTTGGTAAGCCAGTAATTTTATACGACATAAAATCACCCGGCTCGGTAGCGTATCAAAATTTGGCATGCTGTATTTTAGGATAACGAATGGCTAAAAAAGGCGGACTAGGGCGCGGACTAGAAGCGATTTTGGGTGATGTAGAGCTAGCGTATAAAGCCGAAATAAACGAAGGTAACAGCGAAATAATAAAAGAAATAGACCTTGAATTGATTACCGAAAACCCGTATCAGCCGCGTAAAAATTTCGACGAAACGGCGCTAAGAGAGCTTAGCGAAAGCATCAAAAGGCATGGACTCATCCAACCGATCATCGTCATAGAAAAAGATGGCGGCTATATGCTGATTGCGGGTGAGAGGAGATTTCGCGCGACTAAGCTACTAGGCGAAAGCAAGATAAAAGCCATAGTCGCCGACATCGAGAGCCAAAGCCTGCGCGAACTAGCGCTCATAGAAAATATCCAAAGAGAAGACCTAAATCCGATCGAGCTTGCCAATTCCTACAAAGAGCTAATAGATGAGTATAAAATCACGCAGGACGGGCTCGCAAACATTATCCACAAAAGCAGGGTTCAGATAACAAATACCATGCGGCTTTTGAGCCTTAGCGCCGTGACGCAGGAGTATATAAAAGAAGGCAAACTAACGCAGGGACACGCCAAAGTCATCGTGGGTCTTGAGCCAAACGACGAAAAAATGGCGGTCGATACCATCATCGGGCAGCGTCTTAGCGTGCGCGAGACGGAAAATTTGGTCAAGAATCTAAAAAATAAATTGCCGCCTAAAGCCGCACTTAAGCTAGATGAGAGATACCTTGAAAGACTTGCAAATTTAAAAGAGGTTTTTTCTAAATTTGACGTACCGATTAAGATAAAAGGCAAAAAAATCACTATCGTATTTGATGACATAGCTGATATCGATAGGCTAATAAACAAGATAAAATAAAATATTTCTTTAAATTTAGCTTGTTTTATCCTTTTTTTTTGTAAAATAAGCACGGTTTTATTATGCTTAAGAAAATATTAAACTTTAAGGAGATTTGATGTTGGAAATTAATTTGCCGTTAGTCGTCCTGACGGCAGTTATTTTTCTAGGGCTTATTGCCGTTTTAAATTCCATCCTTTACAGGCCTCTACTCAAATTTATAGATGCTAGAAATGATGCGATAAAAAACGATGAAGAGAGTGCTAGTAAAAATACGAGCGATCTTGGTGTGTACGAAGCGCAGATAGACCAGCTCATAGCCGCCGCAAGAAGCGAAGCCGGTAAGATCAAGCAAGAGGCTATCAATGCCGCAAAAGATGCAGCTGCTAAGATAGTCAGCGAAAAGCGCGGAGTTTTGGAGGCTGATTATGATGCTTTTATCCAAAATTTAAACTCTAAAAAGAGCGATTTTAGAGCTGATTTGCAGCAAAAATTGCCTGAGCTTCAAGCTGCTTTAAAAGCAAAACTCGCAAGGATTTAATATGAAAAGCAAAATTTTACTTTTATTATGTCCTTTTGTTTTGATGGCGGACGGCGGATACGACATCGTGCCTAGAACGATAAACTTTATCGTTTTTGCTGCGATTTTGTATTATTTTATAGCAAACCCTATCAAAAATGCCTACAAGGGAAGAATTGCCGGTATCGCGGCAAGACTTGATAATATCGAGCAAAAACTAAAAGATTCAAAAGCCAAAAAAGACGACGCTCTAAGGCGCGTAGAAGAGGCTAAAGCAAATGCAGCCAGTCTAGTAGAAACAGCTAGAAAAGAGGCTATTTTGATATCTGAGCGTATCAAAGAAGAAACCAGACAAGAGGTCGCAAATTTAGAAAAAAGCTTCCAAGATCAAAAAGAATTTGAAAAAAGACGCATGGTTAAGTCTGTCGTGGGTGAAATTTTAAACGAAATTTTTGCAAGCGACAGCGTCAAAATGGATCAAAGCGAGCTCATCAAT
>CAURMS010000163.1:0-3745 GCA_963526085.1 uncultured Campylobacter sp.
TCTCTAGCCCAGCCTTCTGGGCAAAACCCAGGATCACTTTGCGGCGGATACCAGGCAAAATCTCGTTTGAGAGCGGTTTGGTTATCAGGACGTTATCTTTTATGATAAACGCTGACGAGCTAGTCGCCTCGGTCACAAAGCCGTTTTCGACCATGAAACCCTCGTATGCGCCGGCTTTTACGGCTTGTTCTTTGGCGTAGCACTGCGCCAAAAGCGAGATGGACTTGATATCGCGGCGCTTCCAGCGGATATCCTCGACGCTAACGACCTCGATGCCGGTCATCGCGTCAGGGTTTGCGACTATATCTTTTTCGTAGCAAAAGACGAAGCAAGTCGGCTTTAGGCCTTTTATAAATTTAAAATCCCTATCGGCGACACCGCGGGTGACCTGCATATAAACGCCGCCTTCTTTTAGGTTATTTCGCCAGACTACTTCCTCTAAAATTCCCTGAAAATCGCTCTTTGAAAACGGCAAGCTTAGCTCGATCGCAGCCAGGCTTCTCTCAAATCTCTCCCAAAAATCCTCCCTATCCACGAGCCGTCCGTTTAGCACAGGCACCACCTCGTAGATGCCGTCGCCAAAGATAAAACCGCGGTCAAATGCGCTAACCTTAGCCGCCGCTGCGTCTATAAATTCGCCGTTTAGGTATACTATTCCGTTCATTTTTTCTCCTTAAAATTTAAGTAATTTTAGCTCAAATACTCTTAAAAAAGCGTTGCTTTAAGGCCAAATTTTAGCTTGGATTACGAAGTTTTTGCTATAATTGGGGCCAAATTTAAGGATAATCATAAATATGAAAAATAACGCGTTTAAAAATTTAATCCTAGAAAATATCTTCGTTATCTCGAAGCAACCCGTGCTGTTTCGCGATCTGCTTGAGGCAAATTGCCTTTTTAACGAAGGCATGTTAGTAGATCCTGCTAAGCTAAATTTTAAATTTCGTTACGCAAAAACCTACCTAGTTTATGGGCTTTTGTGCTTTGTGGTATTTTTTATTTTACTGCTTTTGACGCACCATCTTTTTACTAAACTCGACTTTCATCTCTCGATCGTTAGCGCAGTGGTGGGCACTTCAGCCGTTTTTATCGGCTTTGATATGTTTAAAATTTGGGCGAGAAAAGCCGTTAGTAAAGAGCTCATAAAAAAGGCCTGGAGTGTACATTTTCCGTATTTTAGCTATGAAAATACTCCACGAAAGTCGAGATGATCTACAACGAAGCGGTAAAAAACGAGATCCCGCGCAAAGAATTGGAGCAATACGTCCTAGAGCGCCTAGTCGCGCAGTCTGAGGCCGGGATTTAGTTATTGCAAGATGAGCGGATCTAAAATTTGATTTTTGTATTTCATTCGCTCAAGCTTTAAGCGAAGCTCTCTGTTTTCTTCTAGCAAGACGTCGCGTTTGCCGCTTAGATCGCCGATTTCGCGGCTAATGTAATAAATTTGATTTGTGATATAAATTTTAGGCAAAAACAAAGCAAGCGCGATAAAAAGCCCAAGATACGCCGTCGCTAACGTTTTATAGTCTAAATTTCGCTCCTTTTTTTGCTCGCCGCTAAACTCTAAAAGCTCGTTTTTATCTTGCATTTTTACCTCTTGAAATTTTAAAAATCCTCATTTTCGCGCAGCTTGAGCGCGTATTTGCCTTAACTTCGGCAGTGCTTGGCGTTATCGCTTTTTTACTGACGATTTTACCTAGCGCATTATCTCCTCCGCACGTGCATCTAAGAGCTTGCGGCGGACAAATGCAGCTTTGCGCCCACTGTCTAAATTTATTTTTTACGATGCGATCTTCTAGCGAATGAAAGCTGATTATCGCCACGACGCACTCGTCGATCTGCGAATCCTCAATGCATTGGAGCAAATTTTGCAGCACGCCTAGTTCGTTGTTTACCTCTATCCTTATTGCCTGAAAAGCTAACGTCGCCGCACTAACGCTGCGCCCGTTTATACCTTTTAGCCCGATTATTTGCGCGAGACATTCGGCGCTTTTTATCTCGCCGCTTTGCCTAGCTTCTATGATTTTGGCGGCAAATTTAGCCGGATTTGGCAGCTCGCCATAGTCAGCAAATATACGCTCAAGCTCTTTTGCGCTATAAGAATTTACGACGTCGTAGGCTGAAAATTTAGCCTGCGCGTCCATACGCATATCTAAATTTTCGCTCTTTAGGCCAAACCCTCGCTCGTTTTTATCTAGCTGCAACGACGAAACGCCGATGTCGGCTAGGATGCCGCGAATTTGACCTTGTTCTACTTTTCCTAAAATTTCTGAAAATTTGCTCTTAAAAATCTGCGCTCTTTGACCAAATTTTTTCAGTCTTTCGGAGCTAAATTTGATCGCTTCTTCATCTTGGTCGCAGGCTATTAAATTTACGTTTTGATTTTGCTCTAAAATCGCGCTAGAATGCCCGCCGTATCCGAGCGTACAATCGACAATCGCGCCGCTTTTTATATCCTCAAAAGCTCGTAAAACTTCATCAAGCAGCACAGGAACGTGTGGGGAGTTCAAATTTAGCCTTTATTTTTTGTGTATAATAACAAAAAAAGTTTATAAAAGGTTAAAATGGACTTAAAATACTGCGCAAGCGAGATCAGCAATATCGCTCTTTCGATGTTTAGAAAAAACTTTTTCGGAGTCTTTCACGGCTCTATTTCGGCTAGAATTCAGCACGACTCTTTTTTGATAAATAAAAGAACGACGATTTTTGACAATCTCAAAGAAGAAGATCTCATAATGCTAAACTCAAAGAGGGATTACCGCTGGAACGATGCGAGCATAGACGCGGACATCCACCTAAATATATACAAAAATATAAATGAAGCCAAATATATCTGCTACGCTATGCCGCCTTACTTAACCGCTTATACCTTGGGGCATTCTTTTATCCGTCCGAGGGATTATTTCGGCTACATCAAGCATCACGAGATCCCGATCTATGATCCAAAACAGTTTGACGACTGGTATGAGCGCGCGGACACGGAAATTTATCGTTATATGTTAGAGAATAAAACTAACATAATGGTTATCAAAGGATACGGCGTATACGTACACAGCAGGACTCCGTATCAGCTGGCAAAAGACGTCGCAATCCTTGAAAATACGTGCAAATTGCTAAGCGTAGCTCGCCTTTACGAATCTGAACGAAACTAACGTCTTTAAAAATGTTAATTTTTTTGAAATTTTATCGATAAAAAGCGCGTTTTTAAGGTGATATTTACGATATTTCAGTAAAATAATGCATAAAATTTTTATAAATTTGAAGGAATTAGATGATAACTTGGATGCAAAAGCATAGAAAATACCTTGTCGTGACGATCTGGGTAAGCACGATAGCCTTCGTCGGAGCAGGCTTCGTCGGATGGGGAGCATACGATCTAAACGCGAGCAGAGCTACCTCGGTGGCTAAGGTCGGTCACAGAAATATAAGCATCCAAGAATTTCAAAACAGATACGGTCAGCTTCATGCGTACTATAGCCAGCTTTTTGACGGACAGTTAAGCGATGAAAAGGCAAGCGAGCTAGGCATTGAAAATTTAGCTTTAGAGGCGTTAGTAAACGATGCTATGCTTTTAAATTTCGCAGATGACTTGGGGCTGGGCGTAAACGACGAAGATATAGTAAAATACATCATTGCAGATCAAAATTTCCACTCGAATGGTAAATTTGACAAAGAGCTTTACAAAAATACTTTAAAAAGAGCCAGAACTACTGAAAGCGAATACGAAGAAAGCCTAAAAAACGTGATA
>CAURMS010000164.1:0-3710 GCA_963526085.1 uncultured Campylobacter sp.
CTGCTACACTCTATCATCTTTATCGGTAAAAAATTAGTTCATATTTTCGCCGCTGATGGCAAGATCTATACCAGCCTCGATCTAAAAGAAACCGATAACAAAACTGGGATCTTGACGTTTAACAACGATTTTCGCGCCTATCCCGTTTCGCAGTTTTGGCAGATAGGCGATCGCGCCACGAGAGAGGATATTTTGCTCGACATAAAATACCCCCTAGGCGCCACCTACGAAAAATCGTTAAAAAACATCGTTCGCGACGGTAAAGCGATAAGCGCAGACGAAATTTTAAATGTGCCGATCGTACTTTTTAAAAAAACAAAAACTACTGACCTCATAGCAATAAATCCGAAACTTACCGCGATGGAACTTTATCTGGATGCCGATTTCGTCTGGCAGAGCTTAGTAGAGTTTTTATCCGCTAAAAAGGACGCCCAAGCCCCAGTAGGCGCGACCCCAAACGATATAAAAATCGCTAGCAAAGGCTTTGACGCAAAGCGTTCGTTTCGTCCGAAGATGAAGTAGCGTAGGCAAATTTGCTTTTTTGCGAGGCCGGCGCATATTTGGATTAAATTTAGCGATAAAATTTGAAACTAAACTTCGGTGTAGCCAGCCAAACGCAAACGACTAGCCAATAGATCAGGCGGGTAAATTTGGTCAAATTTTATATAAATTAGACGCAAATTTACAAATTTTGCATACGATAAATAACCGATTTTAAAACCAAATTTGACGCTGCAAAAATGCAAACTCTCAACTTTATCGCAACGAAATTTCCTCAAATTTAACGCAATCAAAAACTCGCCAAAGCCAAATTTGAGTGTTAGTTAAAAACGCCAAACCTCTCGCTAAACGCCGCCGTCAAATTTAAACCTCCTCAAGCCCCATCAAAAGCCTGATAGCAAGGTTTGCCTCGTGATTTGCGCAGATCGCCACGCGCGCGGCCATGAGCCCCTGCCCTACGCCTGCGGCATTTTGCAGATCGCCGCATAAATAGACGTTTCGCGCGAATTTGACCGTTTTTATGAGATTTGAGCTAAAGTAGCCCGCCATACCGGACGCGCCGACGATCTTTTTGTCACGCAGGCTAGCTCCTGCCTCGTTTACCATCATCGCCTTGCCCGCGACGTTGTCAAAGGCCTCGCAGATGACGCCGCACGGCGCGAAAATCTCGGCGACGTTGGCCGCAATTAGCGTCACGTCGTGCGTCACGACCTCGACGAAGGGATTTACCTCGGCGATGAGCTCTTTTAGCGCGTCGGTTTTTTTCATGCCGATGTGGCGGACGAAGTACTGCTGGCGGTTTAGGTTGCTAGGCTCCACGACGTCAAAGTCGGCCAGCACGAGCTTAGCGACTCCCGTGCGAGCTAGGCTTAGCGCGATATTTGAGCCAAGACCGCCAAGTCCCGCCACGCCCACGCAGCCGCTAGCTAGCGCCGCGTTTAGCTCGGGGCTGTTTCTGGAGGCGATCATGGCTTTTAGCACTTCGCGTCCGGGCATCACGCCGCGTCTGATAAATACTACATTTGAGCCGTCTTTTATCTCCAAATTTTCCTTCGTCGCAAAACCGTCTAGGATAAAGATATCAGGCTCGCTTGCGTTAAATTTAGCTAGAAATTTATACATTTCGCCGTTTTTGTCACCTAGAGCCTCGTTTTTTAGCTCCTCCATCGTGTTTGCCGCGACCTGAAATTTCGCTCCGTTTAGCGTTATCTCCTTCATTTTTCTCCTTTAAATTTACAAAATCATAGCGCAAATTTGACGCGCTCTAGCCCAAATCTCGCTCAAATTTATACCACCCGTAAACATCGCCGCCAAGCTCACCGTGAAATAGCGGTTTGAGCTTTAAATTTAACCTCGCCGCGGGCGCGTCTAAAAACTCGCTCGAGCGGTAAAGTAGCAGCCATTTTACGCGTTCGTCTAGGGCTTTTAGCGCGTTTTCGCCGCCCTCAAACATCGTTAAATGCGGCGCAAAGGCTTCGTTTATATCGCTCGTTATGCGCACGCTCCTGCCCTCCACGCCAAACAGCGGTATAGTCGCGTCAAACCCCCGCTCGCGCGAGTAGATCATCACGTTTGGATTTTTGCCGCGCTCTATCAGCCTAGTATCTAGCCTCGGGCGGTCGGCGCGGACGGTGGCGCCGCCGATAACTAGCAGCTCGGCCGCGCTGCGCAGGCGGTGAGAGTGCGTACGGCTGGCTAAATTTGAGATGATCTTGCTCTGCGCGGTGCCGACTGCGACGCCGTTTGCGCTAAGGGCGAGCTTAAAAAAGCTAAAATTCCCCCTCTGCCACGCTAGAAACGGCTCTACCAGCTCATCCGCCTCACGCCTTAGCACGCCAAATTTGACCGATACGCCGCCGCTTTTAAGGATTTCCGCGCCGCCGCTTGCCACGGCATTTTCGTCGCTTCTAGCGATAACGACTTCGGCAAATTTTAGCCGACTCAAAAGCTCGGCGCAAGGCGGTGTTTTGCCGCGGTGAGCGCAGGGCTCGAGCGTCACGTAGGCCTTGGCGCCTTTCAGCAGATCGCCGTGATTTTGCAGGATGTATTCGTAGGTAAAATTTGGCTGTAAGTCTGCATTTTCAAGCTCTGCGGCGCTTTCAAATTTGACGCCCAAAGCTGCGTTGTAGTCTCGTAGAAAATTACTCAAAAACGTCTCGCACTTTTGGCAGAGCGCCAAAAAAATCGCGCTTGGCTCGGCGTGTAAAAAGCCCGCCTTTTTATGTGCGGCGACCGAGAGTAGCCTACCGCTGGCATCCAAGATCGCGCAGCCAACGGCGGGATTTGGGTAGGTTAAAATTTGAAACTCCCAAGCCTTTTTTATGGCTAGAGACATGTAAAATTCGTCGTTTATCATCGCTTTTGCCTAGTTAAATTTGGGGTATTATACTAAAATTTGCGCGGCTAATTTTTAAATTTGGCGACTTATTTTTACTATTTTGATCTCCAAAGCCGCACATCACGGCGTAAAATTTGATAAAATTCGCTTAACCGCGAGCGAAAAAGAAATACAAACCTTCCGCCACGCAAATATTAGATAAAGGCAAAATTTGAACATAAACTAAGCTATAGAAACTACTAGAAAAAACAAAAAGAATATCTTAAAAGCTACTCAAAAAAAACCTACTTTTTATACTTTTGTTTGGATTAACCGTGCCAGCCTTAGGAGGATATGTCGCTAGCTTGATATTCCATAAAGGCGAGGCTGGAGCTTTTGTCGTTATGACCTATTACCCTTTTATTCACATGACTTTTATAATAAATCTTTGCGGAATGAGTGAGATGGAAATTGAGTATGAAAAATTTTATAAAGAAGTTTTTATAAATGCAGCGATTCAGAATATCGACCCGTTGTTTACATACAACCCAACGGCAGGCATAGATCATGAAGTTATCGATAAGAACAAAATTTACTCTCGTAAGAAACTTGTGGGCGAAGATAAAATAGAAGACACTTATAATAATGTCAAATTTAGCTTCAGTGAAGTAAAAAAGTTGGACGGCAGCGGCGTTTACATCACCTCTGGATCGCTAGAGTTGGCTGCAACAATTCTTGTGTTAGTTGCAACGTGGAAAATTTTTGAGGACAGCCGGCAACCTTTTAGAGGTTCGGTCTTGGTCCGCGAGTTTGATAAGAATTTTAGCGGTCAAACGACGGTGGCAAGCCGCACGCTAAATACCAAATTTATAGGCGAAAAAGAGCGGATGGA
>CAURMS010000165.1:0-3696 GCA_963526085.1 uncultured Campylobacter sp.
CCAAACGCTTTGCCGCTAAATTTTAAAAACAGATCCTCGCTCATGTTTCCGCCGACGGTGGCTGCGGCGTCGCGGTAGCTATACGAGCCTATCTTGGAGCTCACGTTTGCGAAAAAATCGCGCGGCTTTTGTTTGGTGATGATATTTACTACGCCGCCTCTAGTGCCGCTGCCGTAGAGCACGGCTCCGCCTCCTGGCATCACTTCGACCTGCTCGATGTCCTCGATGGCTATCATCTCAAGCGGTATTATACCGTGCGCCAAATCGACCATATTTATCGGCACTCCGTTTAGCATGATTTTTACAGCCATAGTTGGCGTCGCGCCGTCTCCGCGCATACCTTGTCCGCGCATGTCTATGTTTTCGCCTAGGCTTGAGGTGCTGACGAAATCGACGCTTGTGATCTTTTCTACGAGTTCTTTTACCGAGCGGTAGCCGTAGGTCTCTATGTCCTCTTTGGTTACGACGAATATATTTCTAGTCTCGTCTTTTAGCGCGCTTTCAAAGCCTGTCGCCGTTACTATGGCGGCGTCAAGCGTTACGTTTTGGGTTTGCGCGTTTAGGCTCGCGGCTGCAACGAGCGACAAAAGTATAAATTTGCCGCCTTGCGAGTTTGATTTTTTTTGCCTATTTGAACTCCCTTCGATTTTATCATAATTAATAATGTTTCGCTATTCTACTATCTTTGGTATTAATTAATAATAAAAATCAATTCAGATAACTTTAACTTGCAAACTAGAAATTTGAGCGATACTTCTGGTTTAAATTTACGGACGATGTTGCGCGTTTAAATCGTGAAATTTAAAGGCCGAATTTGAAAGGTTTTAAAATAAATTTGAAGTGGGGTAAATTTGAGAGTTAAATTTGACATAGAAGCAAGCTAAATTTGCGCTCCTGCTAATGGAGCAGAGGAGGTTTACCCCTCCATGCTATTTACGATATTTATGACCTCTTCGCGTAGGCTCTCGACCGTTAGCTCGGCTTTTTTCTCAAATGGTACGAACACCTCGCCCTCGTCACATGCGATATGCATGCCGTCCTCGGTGATATCGGTCATTTTGACGTTTTGCGGGTTCGTAAAGCCACCAAATTTTGCGCACATATCCTCTGTAAGGCCGATGAAGTTATCGTTCATCATGCCTAGCGCCATCTCTTTGGCTTCTCTTGCTTCTTCGTCCAGCTTCATATTATCTCCTTAGTTAAAAATGATATTTGTTATTTTAACCGTTTTTAGCTGAATTTTAGCCCTTAACGAGCGCGATTTTGCCGTTTTTTATCTCGTAAATTTTATCCGCCGCACCAAAATATGCATCGTCGTGGCTGATCGCAAAAATCGTATATCCTTGCGCCTTAAGCCCCGGCAAAAACTCCGTGTAAAAATGCCGTCTAAACTCAGGGTCTTGATCGGCCGCCCACTCGTCAAGGATTAAAAATTTGCGCTTTTCAAGCAGTGCGGCTACCATCGCTAGGCGTTTTTTCTGGCCTTGGGAGAGGTTTAGCGTACTGAAATTTCCATCCTTGACGCTTACTTTATTTTCTATCGACATCTTTTTTAGCAGCTCGTTTGTTAGCGCCAGATCGTCGCTCATAACCTCGTCAAATAGATAAAAGTCGCTAAACACCGCGCTGATCGTGTTTGCGTAGCTTTTTAAATTTGCCTCGTTTATTTTCGTATCGTCGGCGAACATCTCGCCGCTTTTAGGCGCTAAAAGTCCCGCTAAAATCATAAATAGCGTGCTTTTGCCGCTACCGTTTTTGCCGATCAAAAACACCGTCTCGCCGCGCTTAATCTCTAAATTTATATCCTTTAGCGCAAATTCGCTCCCCTCGTCGTAGGCAAAATTTATATCTTTTAGGCGCAGTTTTTGCCAAATTTGCGGAGCCGTCTCGCCCAGCTCAAACTCAGGCTCAAAGGGCGCTAGGTCTAGCTTTTTTAGCCGCTCATATGCGATGCGCGCGCGAAAGACGCTAGGCACCGAGTAAAGCAGCATCATAAGCGGCGCTCGCAAAAAAAGTATCGCCAAGGCCACCGTGATAGCGTCTTGAAGGCTCGCGGCATCGTAGGCTAGGCAAAAATATATCTCGATGCCAACGGCGCCCAGCATTACGGTGTTTAGCCAGTTGCTCATAAAGGACTGATGGATCTCGGCTTTTACGATATTTTCGCGCAGGCTTTTTGCGTTTGGTATGAAACGCTCCCAAAAAAGCCGCTTCGCGCGAGCTAAATTTAAGCTAAGCTCCCTATGCCCCTCGATGCAGGTCTGATAGTCGCGGTACAGCGCGTCCTCGCACTTGCGGTATTGCTCGAAATATTTGTGGATATTTTTGATCGAGCGGCGGCAGATCCACGTCGCCACGCTCGTCCAAAGTACCAAAAACACGAAAATTTCGGCCGAGATATATAGTACGTAAGCTCCAGTCGCGCCGATTATAAGCACGCCTTGTATGATGCTTGGCACCTGCATAAAGCCGTCGGTTAGGCTACGCACGTCGCTTGAGAGCGAGGCGATCAAATTTGATTTGCCCGCGGCGACGATTTTTTGATTTGCGGTATCTAGTATCCGTTTTATCGTTTTGGTGCGCAGCTCGTAGACAAAATCGTTGCCGATCACGCTAAGAGCGATGCGCGAGAGCACCGAAAAGCCCAAAAACAAAATCAAAAGCGCGAAAAATGCGAGCAAAATTTGAGCGTCTTTTTCTTTTAAATTTAAGAGGTATTTGTTGATAAAGGCTAGTATCAGGATCCCAGAACCGCTAAAAACGGCGCTGGAAACAATCATGGCGATGATTTGCCAAAGCGTTTTTTTTGAGATTTTTTTAAACATTTTCATTCTTTTTTGATAGCTTATTTCATTTTAGCCGCCATTTTATAAGAATATTTTTAAAATTTCGCTAAAATCGGGCTTTATTTAAAGGAGAAAATTGCAAACGGTTTTGCGGGTCGTATCGACCAAAACTGAAGCCAAAAAATCGACGTTTTTATGTTTTTTATGTCCGATTTGCGAGTTTAAAGCCTTGCACGAGCGCCTAAAAGCCGAGCATCCAAAGGCCGCGCATGTCGTGTGGGCGCTACGCGAGCGAAACGGCTACGGCCAGATAGTGGAAAATCAAAGCGACGACGGCGAGCCAAAGGGTACGAGCGGGCAACCCTCGCTAAACGCGCTTAGAGGCGCCCAGCTCGTAAACGCGGGCGCGCTAATAGTTCGGTATTTTGGCGGGATAAAGCTTGGCACGGGCGGACTCGTGCGAGCGTATGGCGCAGCGGTAAACGCGGCGATAGACGAGGCTGAGGGTTGCGGGGCGCTGGCTAAATTTGAGATAAAATCGCTTTGCCTGTTTTTTACGCCCTACGCGCTTGGCTCGCGATTTGAGCACTATTTTGAAAAGCGAAATCTAAGCTTTGAGCGCGAATTTAACGAGGAGGGCGCGATCTGGCGAGTGGAGTTTAACAGAGCCGAATTTGAGGAATTTCAGGTATTTGCAAGCGGGTTTGAGCAAGAGGGGTTTAAATTTTACGCCTTGCCGTTAGCCGCGAAAGGGTAGGTTAAGAGGCGAAATTCACGTTGGGTTTAGAGTGGGCGGTTATAATTTCGCTGATTTTGGCTAAGGCTCGTCTCGCGAGCGCTTTTCCGAGATTTCGTAAAATTTTCGCTCCGCAGGCTATATGCCTAGCGCACGCTCAATTTTGCTTCAAAA
>CAURMS010000166.1:0-3689 GCA_963526085.1 uncultured Campylobacter sp.
AAAAAATCCCACGAAAAAACGGCGACCGAGCTACTCGGTAGCTACGACGAAAAGCGCTGGAGCGAGTATCTCGTGACTGCCTCGGTCGTGCAAAAGGAGGCCGCGAACGAGGACGAGATGCCTCTTGTGGCCTCCGTCATCCAAAACCGCCTAAAAAAGGGCATGAAGCTGCAAATGGACGGCACCCTAAACTACGGACTCTACTCGCACGAGACAGTCACGGCTGAACGCATACGAAGCGACAAGAGTAAATTTAACACCTATCTAAACGAAGGCCTACCGCCAAGCCCCGTCTGTACCGTGGGATTAGCTGCGATAAGGGCGGCGATAAGGCCCGCGCAGAGCGAGTTTTTGTACTTCGTGCGGGATAAAAAGACGGGCAAGCATAAATTTAGCGTCACTTACGATGAGCACGTGGGCGCGATAAACTCCCAAAAATAGCGCGCCAAAAGGCGTTTTAATATAAATTTGGATAAGATTTTGCGAAATTTAATTAGGAGAAAAGATGAGCGACATCGTTTATACTAGAACCGACGAATCCCCGCTGCTTGCCAGCTACTCGCTATTCCCGATCCTGCAGGCGTTTTTGCGCGCGGGCGGCATAGAGATAGCCCAGGCCGACATAGGGCTGGCCGCGCGGATCATCGCCGCTTTTAACGACAAGCTGCCGCCAGATCTGCGCGTGAGCGACGATCTGGAGATGCTGCGAAATTTGACGCAAGAAAAGCGCGCGAATATCATTAAGCTACCAAATATCTCGGCAAGCTTGCCTCAACTAAACGCCGCTATCGCCGAGCTTCGCGCCAAAGGCTACGATCTGCCCCCATACCCGTCCGAGCCAAAAACGCCTGAGGAAAAAGACGTGGCTGTTAGATACGCCAAAGTGCTAGGAAGCGCGGTAAATCCGGTGCTGCGAGAAGGCAACTCAGACCGCAGATGCGTCGGTGCGGTAAAACGCTACGCCCGCGAAAATCCGTACAAAATCACCCCGTTTGAAAAAGACAGCAAAACCGAAGTCGCCTATATGAAGGGCGGAGATTTTTACTCCTCCGAGCGCTCGGTTGGCTTTGAGGCGGATGAAAATCTACGCGTCGAGTTTATCTCAAAAAGCGGCGAAAAACGCGTGCTAAAAGAAAATTTAGCGGTAGAAAAGGGCGATATAATTGACGCTAGCTTTATGAGCGCAAGCAAGCTAAACACCTTTATAAATGAGCAAATCAGAGACGCGAAAGCTAAAAATTTGCTCTTTAGCGTGCATCTAAAAGCTTCGATGATGAAGGTGAGCGATCCCGTGATTTTCGGGCATTTCGTAAAGATTTTTTTCGCGGAAGTTTTTGAGGAGTTTGAAAGCGAGCTAAAAAGCGTAAACTTCAGCGAAAACAACGGATTAAAAGACCTTTTTGCGCGGATTTTAAATTTACCTCAAGCTACGCAGGAAAAGATCAAAGCCAAATTTGATGAAATTTATGCCGCAAGGCCAAATTTAGCGATGGTAAACTCGGCTGTAGGCGTTACAAATTTACACGTGCCTAGCGACGTCATCATCGACGCCTCGATGCCTGCGATGATAAAAAACGGCGGCAAAATGTGGGATAAAGATGGTGTGCTACGCGAAACAAAAGCCGTGATACCAGATAAAACCTACGCCGTCGTTTATGAGGCCGCGATCGAAGATATCAAGGCAAACGGCGCGCTAGATCCCGCTAAAATAGGCAGCGTCTCAAACGTAGGTCTAATGGCTAAAAAGGCCGAGGAGTACGGTAGTCACGATAAGACCTTTGTGGTGAGCGAAGCGGGCGAGGCGCGCGTGCTAAACGCCAAAGGTGAAATTTTATTTAAATTTGAGTTAGAAAAAGGCGATATATTTAGGATGACGCAGGTTAAAGATATCGCCGTTCGAAACTGGGTCGAGCTAGCGCTAAAACGTGCGAAAATCACGGGACAAAAGGCGATATTTTGGCTGGACGAAAACAGGGCTCACGACCGAGAAATCCTCAAAAAAGTAAGAGCAAAGCTGGCTAGCGCGGATATGAGCGGGCTTGATATAGAGATCCTCTCTCCCGCGGCCGCTTGTAAAAAATCGCTTGAGATCATCAGACGCGGCGAGGACTGCATCAGCGTCACTGGCAACGTCCTGCGCGACTATCTGACCGATCTTTTTCCGATATTGGAGCTTGAAACTAGCGCTAAGATGCTCTCGGTCGTGCCGCTGCTAGAGGGCGGAAGTATCTTTGAGACGGGGGCGGGAGGCAGTGCGCCGAGACTCACGGAACAGTTACTGGAGCAAAACCATCTAAGCTGGGATAGCCTGGGCGAGTTTTTGGCTCTTGGAGCTAGTCTCGAGCAGCTGGCAGGTTTTAAACAAAGCCCTGAGGCGCAAATTTTAGCCGATACGCTAAATGCGGCCGTAGAGCGCTATCTAAAAGAAAATAAAGTCCCGCGGTTTGAAGTCGGACAGCTAGATACGCGCACGAGCCATTTTTATATCGCGCTTTATTGGGCGAGCGAGCTTGCCGCTAGCGGTACGCAGCTGGGCGATAAATTTAAACTCGTCGCCCAAAATCTCGCGCAAAACGAGAGCGCGATCGTGGCCCAAATAAACGCGGTGCAAGGACGAAAGGTCGATATCGGCGGATACTATAAGCCAGACGATAAAAAGGCGAGCGCGGCGATGAGGCCGAGCGCGATGTTTAATCAAATTTTACAAAATCAAATTTTATAAAAAAGGAAAAAAATGAAAATTTCAGTTATCGGAGCCGGAAACGTAGGCGCGAGCGCGGCTAGCGCTATTTTGCTAAGAGGCATCGCAGACGATATAGTGCTAGTCGATATATTTGGCGACGTGGCGCGTGCAAAGGCGATCGATCTATCTCAGAGCGCGGCGGTTTTTGGTCTTGATGTGAGCGTCGCTGGCGGGGATGATTTTTTGTTGATTAAGGATAGCGATATCGTGGTCGTAACAGCCGGAAGCCCTAGAAAAGAGGGGCAAACTAGAGAAGATTTGCTGCTAAAAAACGCGGGCATCGTAAAAGGCACGGTGGAGAAAATCGCCAAATTTGCCCCAAACTGCGTCATCATAAACGTAACCAACCCACTTGACGCGCTCACGTATCTAGTCTATAAAACGAGCGGTTTTGATAAAAGCAGGGTACTAGGCATGGCTGGCGAACTAGACTCCGCGCGCCTAAAATACGAGATCTCTCAAAAAACTGGGCTAAAAAACAGCGCATTTAGCGCGCACATCATAGGCTCTCACAACGACGATATGGTCGCGCTACAAAGCAACGTGAGCGTGGATCTGGGCGGCGAATTTGACGCGGTAGCGCAGGAGGCCAAAACGGGCGGCGCAAAGATAGTGAAGCTGCTTGGCACGTCGGCGTATTACGCTCCTGGCGCGGCTGCGGCAAAGATGTGCGAGGCGATAAAAACCGGCAGTGAGCAGTGGCTAAGCTGCTGCGTGATAGAGGGCGAGTGCGCGGGCGGTAGGCTCATTAAGCTAGGCAAGGGCGGCGTGCGCGAGATCAAGCAACCAAGCGCGGAGGAAAAAGCGGCTCTTGAACAAGGCGAATCGCAAACTGCGGTAAATATTAAATTTCTAAAAGAAAGCGGGGTAATCGCGTAGCCGATGTTTGTAAATTATAAAATTAAAATTTACGCCCTATTTTTAGCGGCTTTTATGTCGGGGTGCG
>CAURMS010000167.1:0-3688 GCA_963526085.1 uncultured Campylobacter sp.
CTGCGGCGGTGTTTGCGATCCTTGGAGCGAAGGAAATTTTGCTAAAAAATAACATCCGACCGCTTTTGGAGCTAGAGTCCGGATCAAACGATCCGATGGCGATTTTCCTCACTGTCACAATGATACAAATCATCGCCCTAAACACCGTCCCAGACGCCTCTGACATTACTGTCGCACTCATCAAGCAGTTTTTACTCGGCGGGCTCATGGGCTATGTTTTTGGCATATTGTTGCCATCGGCGTTTAATAGACTAAGGCTTGAATACTGGGGGCTTTACCCCGTGTTTTCGATGGCTTGGGTGATGCTTTTATACGTGCTAGCCGGCAAGGTCGGCGGCAACGGCTTTTTGGCCGTTTATATCGCGGGTATGTTTATAAATAAAAAAGAGTTCGCGCATAAGAAAAATTTGATCGGTTTTCACGACGGCATCGCGTGGACGATGCAGATCGTCATCTTTTTGACGTTGGGGCTTTTAGTAAATCCTTCTCAGCTGCCCGCCGTCGCGCTTGCGGGCACAGTGATCGCGTTTTGGATCATGTTCGTCGCGCGTCCTATGGGCGTTTTTCTCTCGCTTTTGCTTTCTAAATACAATATCAAAGAAAAGATGTTTATCTCGTGGGTCGGACTTCGCGGCGTCGTTCCTATCGTACTTGCGACCTATCCGTTCGGCGCAAATTTGCCAAACTCGGAGCTCATTTTTAACACGATATTTTTCGTCGTGTTCGTCTCGATCATCATCCAAGGCATGACGCTAGAAAAGGTCGCGCAAAAATGCGGCGTCAAAGAAGAAGCCGCGCCAAAAGAAGTCGAGATGTCGAATTTACCGATCTTTTACCACACTTTACGCCAGCACACCATACGCTTTGACTCCGAAGTCGTGGGCAAAAATCTAGCCGAGCTTGAGCTTCCTAGCGACTTTTTGGTGCTACTCATCAAGCGCAAGGGCGAATACATCAAACCGACGGGCTCATCGGTGTTTGAAGAGGGCGACTTGCTGCTCATTCAGTGCGAGGACGAAAACAAATACAACGAAACCTTAAAGACGTTTACGGCGTAAATTTGTCGCCGTTTGCGTTAAATTTAAAGAAAGGAAATAGAAATGAAATTTGAGGATTTGACCTTGGCTACATTTTCAAGTGCATTTAGAAGATTGTGTAAGAGAAAAGGATTAGATAGCTCAAAAGAGCAAGAAAAGAATAAGGGAGAATAAAAATGAAAAATAAAACATTAATTTATATTTTATTGTTTAGTTTATTTTCATCTATAAGTTTTGCAGCAGTTGATTGCTCTGACCCTAAAAATAGACCTCGTATGATAGGAGGGGTATTGACAGGGGAAAAAAGAGTGTTATTTGACTGCCAAACAAGCAAAGCGTAACCTTGACGGCACTATCGGCAGAAATCCAGTAACGGGCAAGGTAACGTCAAAGGCGAAGCTAGTGGGCGGCGACAAAGCTACTAATAACCTTGAGGCGGCGCAGATGAATTTCGGCAAGAAAAAAGTCGAGCTGGAAGAGGCGGAAAAGGTTTATGCCGATGACGCCAGCGTTAAGAATTCCCGCCGCGTTGATAAAGCGCGCAAGGCGTTTAAGCAGGCGCAATTAGACTTAGAGGCGGCAGAAGAGATAAAAGAAAAAGCTGATAAGAACAAGGACAAGTAGACTGCTCAAATTTGAGTTTGGACGAGCCAAGGATCAAGAGGGAAGCCCTCTTGATCAAATTTAACAATCTAGCGCTTAGCCCCAGGGCGGTGAAACCGCCGAAGGGGTATATTTGAATTTAGCTTAAATTTAGCCAAATTTATCTTTCAAATTTAGCCTTATTTTACTCCAAAGCCTGCGCGAGATCGGCGATGAGGTCGTCTGCGTTTTCTAGGCCGACGCTTATTCTGATTAGCTCTTTTGTTATGCCTGCTTTTATTAGCTCCTCGCTCGAGAGCTGCTGGTGCGTGGTGGATGCTGGATGCGTGATGAGCGACTTGGAGTCGCCGATATTTACGACGATTTTAAAGAGCTTTACTTTGCCCAGCATCTTTACGGCGCGCTCATAGCTGTCGGTTTCAAAGCACATTAGCCCGCTAGCCATACCGTCTTTAAAGTATTTTTGAGCCTTTTCGTGCTCGGGATCGCTTTTTAGCGCAGGGTAGGTTACGCGCTTGACGTGTTTATGCGAGTTTAAAAACTCGGCGATCTTGCGCGCATTTTGCGAGTGTCTCTCGATACGAACGCTTAACGTCTCAAGCCCCTGTATGAGCTGCCAAGAGTTAAAAGGTGAGATCGTAGCGCCTATATCGCGCACCAAAGCTACCCTCATGCGCAGCGTATAGATGTCGAATTTATCCGCCATCTGCGCGTAAACTAGCCCGTGATAGCTCTCATCAGGCTCGTTAAAATGCGCGTATCTGGCGTTACCGACTAACTTAGCGTTTAAATTTTTGCTAGCGACGACTGCGCCAGATAGGCTTAGGCCTTGGCCGCAGATGTATTTGCTCGCGCTATGCACAACGACGTCTACGCCGTGATTTAGCGGCTGGAAAATGATCGGCGTAGGCACGGTATTATCGGCGATCGTTACGACGCCGTGCTTGTCCGCGATCTCGACGATTTTTTTAAAATTCGGGATTGCTATTTGTGGATTTGATAGCGTCTCGAAAAATATCGCGCGAGTTTTGTCGTCTATCAAATTTTCAAGATCGTCCGCGCTGTCGCTGTCAAACACCCGCGCCTCGATACCGAAACGCTTAAGAGTGTGCATAAAAAGAACCATCGTGCCGCCGTAAATTTTCTTTGCCACGACGATGTTGTCGCCGACTGCGGCTAAATTTGCGATCGAGTAAAAAATCGCCGCCTGACCGCTGGCCGTCACGATAGAGGCCGAACCCTCCTCGAGTGCGGCTATACGGCTCTCTAGCACGTCCGTCGTTGGGTTACCTAGCCTCGTATAGATGTGGCCAGGAGCTTCTAACTGAAATCTCGCTGCGGCCGTCTCGGCGCTACCGAAATCATAAGCCGTAGTCTGGTAAATCGGCACCGCCATGGCGCCCGGGCCTGCCTTGGTGTCGTAGCCATAGTGCGTGGCGATCGTCTCTTTTTGCATCTTTTCTCCTTGTAAAATTTGCGCGCATTATAACCGCTAAAAGTTTAAATTGGTATAATTGGGCTTTTGAAAGGAAAAAATGGCTGAACAAAACGACAAATTTAAGCGCGTAAAATACCTGCGCGGCCTGGAAAAATTCGCAAAAGCGGCGATTAGCGCGCTAAAAAGAGAGGATTTTAACGAGGACGAATTTCGCGCTAGGGTCGGCAAAAACGCCGAAATTTTACGCAAGATCGAGCCGGTTTTTTTAGATAACGCCTACTCGAAATCTCTTGAAAATTTCGTAAATTTGGTCGTAAAAGGCGGCGATAGAGCCGAGCTAATAGCCTGCGCCAACGCGCTAGAAAAGCTAAAAAATCAAAAAACCTATAAAAAAGAAAAACATAGAAAAAAATATAAGGACGAAGAGTGAAATGCGTGATATTTGACATGGACGGCACGCTCATAGATAGCGCAAAAGCGATCTGCGAGACGGTAAACGAGGTGCGGCGGGAGCTGGGGCTTGAGGGCGATTTGGCGGCGGAGTTTATCGTAAAGGCCATAAACGAGCCGGGGCGAAATTTGGCGATGGAATTTTACGGCATTAATAGCC
>CAURMS010000168.1:0-3683 GCA_963526085.1 uncultured Campylobacter sp.
TTTTCAAAAGCCGCTCTCATATCGGGCGTTACGACATAACAGGCCTCTTTGCAAAGCTCGCTGACGGTTTTGGAGATTAATTCCGCTTGAACTACTCTCATCTGTCCTCCTGTGTTAAATTTGTTTTATAAATTTCAAAATATAAAATTTAATTTTTATCTCTTGTTAAATTTCACGAAGTTTATCAAAATAAGCTAAAAAGTTAGATTAAAATTGTGGAGTGTGAGAGAGATGGAGAGAAACCACGGCGTAAAATTAGCGAGGCAAATTTAATGCCAATCCTGCAAGACTTGGCCAAATGGCAGCAAATTTAAAGCGATGCGGCAAACTCAAATTTGATGAAACAGCTTAAATTTGAGCTGATTTTTGCTGGCGATGCGGAGTCTTTCAAATTTAGATCGGTTAAATTTGAGAAGCCGTTTGCGCGCCTAAAATTTCAAAAGCCAAATCTACCCTCAAATTTGCGACCAAATTTACGCCCCGCTCGCAAAAGCAAGGCGCAAATTTATTCAGTCCTCGTCCTCTTTTTCTTCGATTTTTCTGCGCACTTTGACGCTAGAGATGCTCGCGCCGTCCATCTTGCGCACCTCGTAGTAGCAGTTTTCATCCTCGATCTTGTCGCCCACGACCGGCAAGCGTCCGATGAGATTAAAGACATACCCGCCGATCGTTAGCTCCTCGGTCTCGTCAGCGAAGCTTATCCCCATCAGCTCCTCGACGCTTTCAAGGTCAAAGCGCCCCTGAAACTCGTAGATATTTTCGTTGATCTTTTTGTAGTGCGGGTCGGCGTCGTCGTGCTCGTCGTTAAAGTCGCCCAAAATTTCTTCCATGATGTCTTCCATCGTGAGCAGACCCGCCGTGCCACCGTATTCGTCCACGACTAGAGCGGCTGAGATTTGCTGCTTGTTCATCATCACGAGGATTTTAGATATCGAGAGGTTTTCGGGCACTATGACGAATTTTCGCACGATGCTGTCAAATTCGCGCTTTTTGTTGCCCAGATCGATCTGCAAGATATCTCTGATATGAATCATGCCTAGTATCGCGTCCTTGCTGCCGTCGATATACGGATAGCGCGTGTACTTGGAGTCAAAGATCACTTTGATGTTTTCTTCGTAGCTTTTTTGTTTGTTTATGCAGACCATATCGCGGCGCGGAGTCATGATCTCTTTAGCCACCGTGTCGGAGAAATCGACCGCTTTTTTGATGATCTCAGTCTCAAAGCTATCTAAAACGCCGCCTTTTAGGCTCTCGCCGACGATGATTTTTATCTCCTCTTCGGAGTGGGCTAGCTCGCTCTCCTTGGCTGGTTTGATGCCTAAAATTTTAAGAGAAACGCCCGCTAGAAAATCAAAAGTTTTGATTAAAGGCGAGAAAACAACCCAAAATACGTGCAATGGACGTGCGATGGCGAGGACTGCTTTTTCTGATTTTGCGATGGCGACGGACTTTGGCACTAGCTCGCCTAGCACCACGTGCATGAGCGTGATCAGCGTAAATGCGATCGCAAACGCGACGGTGTGGACTAAAATATCGTTTAGATTAAAGTATGTTTTTAGCGGTTCTTCTATAAGCCTGGCTACCGCAGGCTCGCCGATCCAACCAAGAGCTAGCGAGCTTAGCGTGATGCCTAGCTGCGTGGCGGAGAGATAGGTGTCGAGGTTGTTTGACATATCAAGCGCGGTTTTTGCGTTTGGGACTTTGTCCTTGACAAGCTCTTCTAGGCGAGTCTTGCGGACTTTGACGATGGAAAATTCTGATAAGACGAAAAAAGCGTTTAGAAATACGAAGAAAAACGCGAGAGCGATCATAAAAAGCGAGTCGGCGCTACTGGGGTGCAATTAAAATCCTTAAAAAATTAAAATGAAATGCGGCGATTATAGCAAAAAATCGGGAATTTTAAACTGAAAGCGCATTTTTACCGCCGCCGGAGCGGGCGAGAGTCGCGGATGCTATTTTGCCGCGTTTTGGCGCTTTTAGCCTCGTGCGCGCCCTGCTTTCCGTTTAAATTTGAGCGTAAATTTAACCTCCGCGCTAAACTTGTAATACAAATATTGCTTATTTTATGCGAGCTTTGGCTCAAATTTGCGAAATTTATTTAAATTTGAGTCCAAATTTGACGCACAAGACCCGCACTGCGAAAATGCCGACGGTTAAATTTATAAAATTTAAGCCAAGTTTACGCCGTCAAATTTGACGCGTTTAATCCTAAAACTGCGGTTTGCCGCCGTTTGCTTTCGCGCCGTTTACGAAGTCGATCGCTATTTTCTGGCAGGCCTTTTTGTCCTTTTTCTCAAGGCACAGCGTCTCAAGCTCCTCGCGGCTCATGCCTTTGTAATCAGCAACCGTTTTGGTCGTGCCGCCCATATAAAGCCACGCAAGAAACCCCAAAATAAACAGGATAAAAATCAATCTCGCCACGCCCGCTCCTTTGCGAATTTATTTTTAATGATACAGCCGCTGGGGTTAAATTTAGCTTGATTTTGCGCTAAATTTGACGAGGTGCGATGCTCAAATTTTAAAAATAGCCTCATGATAGATTTGGCAAAATCCGTATTTATACAAGCGAATAAAACCGCGAAAAGTCGGCAAATTTATGCCGACTACTTTAAATTATTTTACCTTTTTGCCGTTTTTATAGCTTGCAAAAACTTCGCTCGTACCGTCCTTTTTAAACGCGATCACATCATAGTCCTCGACGATGCCGCCCTGCTCCATGCCGGGGCTTCCTAGCGGCATACCTGGTACCGAGATGCCCACGACGTCAGCCGGTTTAGCGGCTAAAAGGGCTTTTATTTCTTCGGCCGGTACGTGCCCCTCGATAGCGTAACCTCCGACTATACCGGTGTGGCAACTAGATAGCTCCGGCGGAACGCCGTATTTGTTTTTCGTTTCGATTATCGCGTTTGTTTTGTGTTCTACGATCTCAAAGCCGTTTTTTTTCATTATCTCGCCCCATTTTCCGCAACAACCGCAGTCCGGGCTTTTATAAACCTCGATCGTTTCGTCGCCCAGCACCGCCGACGAAAGCGCCGTAAGTAGCGCAAATCCCAAAATAGTCTTTTTCATTTTCATCCTTTGTAAAAAATTCGCCGGATTTTAACGTAATACACATAACAGCAATATAACGCGCATAAATTTAGCCTGGTTTTGCTATACTTTGCGACTAAATCTCAAATTTAAAGGCAAATAGATGTTTTCGTCGTTTTTTGCGAATAAAAAATGCGCCGTATGGGCGTATTTCGGGCTCGCGGCACTGCTAATATCGACCTACGCGCAAGTACAGATGATAGTGCTCCTAAACAACTGGTACAAGGACTTTTACGATATCTTGCAAAACGTCAAAGATCACACGATAGAGGATTTTTGGACTTGCGTGCTTAGATTTGCCAAGATCGCCTTCCCGTACGTCCTGCTTGCGACGATGACGAACTATTTCACGCGCCTTTGGACGTTTAAGTGGCGCGAAGCGATGACGTTTGATTACATAAAATACTGGCGAAACGTCAAAATCGACATCGAAGGCAGCTCGCAACGTATCCAAGAAGACATCTACCGCTTTGCTAAAGTGGTGGAAAATTTAGGCTCGCAAGTAGCTGACGCCGTGATGACTCTCATCGCCTTTATACCGATACTTTGGGCGCTCAGCGGTCAGGTCGATATACCAGTGCTCGGCAAAAGCG
>CAURMS010000169.1:0-3639 GCA_963526085.1 uncultured Campylobacter sp.
CAATTGATTTATGGTTGGCACAGTAATTCCTTTCGACTAAATTTATTAAAAAGACTTGATTTTATTTAAATTTGCCTTAATATAAGGTAAATTTCATCTTTAAGACTGAGTTTTATCGTACTAATCTTTTCTAATCGCGTACTTTCCGCTCCCGTTAAAGATGATGCAAAGTGACAAGGCAATATAAAGATATAAAATTTCGGCCTTAAAGCCGCCGACATTTGTAAGCTCTAGCAAATTTCCAAGCCCGTGATAGGCGTACATTATCGTTAGGCTCGTGCCGATTACGAGTAGCGCGCCGATCCTTGAAAATATTCCCAGAATTATCATTATCGGCGCAACAACCTCGCCTATATAGGAGCCGTAAGCCACAATCTCAGGCAAGCCGGCTTTTGTTAAAATACTTTTTACGCCGCCTATGCCGTGTGAAATTTTCGCAAAGCCGTGCACAAAAAGATAGACACCAAGCCCTAGTCTCACAAATAAAATTCCTAAATCGAAATTTTTCATTTTTACTCCAAATTTTCAAATTTAAAGGATGGATTTTATCTGATTAGTTTTAAGGCGAGGTAAATTTAAGCCTCGCCGAATTTAGCGAGGCTTGTGGGGTTAAATTTCAGTTTTGTTTTAGCTTGATCTTTTGATCTTGATAAAGACCCGTTCCAACAGGAATCATACGTCCTAGGATGACGTTTTCTTTTAGATCCTCGAGGTGGTCGATCTTGGCTGCGATCGAAGCCTCGGTTAGAACCTTAGTCGTCTCCTGGAACGATGCCGCAGAGATCACGCTATCGCTTCCGATAGCGGCACGCGTAACGCCTAGCAAAATAGGCTCGGCGATTGCTGGATTACCGCCCATTCGCATTATGCGCTCGTTTTCTTCCTTAAATCTCGTTCGAGAGATCATATCGCCCGTGATGAAATTTGTATCGCCACTATCGACGATTTTAACCTGACGAAGCATCTGAGAAACGATGATCTCAATGTGTTTATCGGCGATCGCAACACCTTGAGAGCGGTAAACTTGCTGAATTTCGCTGATCAAATAATAATGCAGCGCCTTTTCGCCCAAAATTCTCAAAACGTCGTGGCTTGAGATTAGTCCGTCGGTTAGCTTCTCGCCCGCGTGGATAAATTCGCCGTCGCGGACTTGAATTTGACGAGTTTTGTCTATCAAGTACTCGGCAGTCGCACCGTCGTCGGCCTCGATTACGATGCGCTCTTTAGAGCGAAGCGGTTTTTCAAATCTCACGGTGCCGTCGATTTCGGCGATGATAGCCGTATTTTTCGGACGTCTAGCCTCAAATAGCTCAGATACGCGCGGCAAACCGCCCGTGATGTCTTTTGACTTCGCGACGGCTTTAGGCGTCTTAGCTAGGATATCAGCCTGCTTCACCACTTCGTCGTTGGCTACAAATATCACAGTTTTTGGCTCTAGCTGATAGCGGATTATTTTGCCCTCATCGGTGCTGATCACGATCGTAGGCTTGATACCCGAAGGCAGATACTCGTTGATAACCAAACGGCTCTGGCCGGTCGCCTCGTCGTACTGCTCTGCGGCGCTATATCCAGGCTCGATATCCTCGTATGTCACTCTACCTGCAGCCTCGGCAATGATCGGCGTAGAGTACGGATCCCACTCGGCTATGACAGTTTTCTCTTGGCTTTCAGGCTCCGAGATGACCGCTTTGCTATCCACGATATCGCTATCGTTTGCTTTTATGATAGAGTTACGCGGGATATAATAGCGAACCGCCTCCCTATCATCCTCGTCGGCAACCACGACAAATAAGCCTTTTTCCGTTACGACGTGGCCTTTTTTGATATTTCTTAAGCGCTCTAAATAATCGCCCTTTAGGATATAAAATTTAAGCACGCCGTTTGCGCCTGCAAGGATTTTCTTAGCGATCGGCTCGCTGTCTTCTACCTTTATCTCGCTAGCAAACGGGATACGTTTCGGTACGTTCCAGCCCTCTTTGATGACCTCTGCGATACTTTCGTTCTCTTTGACCGAGTCGCCATCGGCATAAGGGATGTAAATTTTACCCTCTACCTTACCGCTAACGCCCGCTAGCTCGTTAGGTTTCGCTAGGTCACCTCTTCTTAGAGTATATTTGATCTCCTCTTTTTTGCCTTTTACGATGATGTTTACGTCTTCGTGGGCAACCTCGATCTCGATCTTTCCGTCAAACGGAGCTTTGATCTTAGGCTCGACGAGCAAGACGGCTGAGTTTCTGCGGTTTGCCACGATTCTCTTGCCGCCATTTTCGTAAATGTTTAGATTGTAGTATCTTATAAAGCCTTCTTTTTGCGCGACTACTTGGTAGTCTTGCTGCTCAGTCGATGCCGTACCGCCGATGTGGAAGGTTCTTAGCGTTAGCTGAGTACCTGGTTCGCCGATTGATTGAGCCGAGATGATGCCGACTGCTTCGCCCGGTTTTACCAACTTTCCTTCACCCAAATTCACGCCGTAGCATTTCGCGCAGACGCCTTTTGCCGCTTTGCAGGTTATCGGCGTTCTAATACTTACCGATTTTATACCCGCTTCGGTTATAGCTTTAGCTTTTTCTTCGTCTATTAGCGTACCTTCGCTAAATAGTACCTCGTTTGCTATCGGATCAATTACGTCGTCAGCTAGTACGCGGCCTAAAATTCTCTCCTCCAAGCTCTCGATAAGCTCGCCGTTGTCGGTGATCTCGGTGATTTCGACGCCCTCATGAGTGCCGCAGTCGTGCATAGTGACTTTCACGTTTTGCGCGACGTCGATTAGCTTTCTGGTTAGGTATCCGGCATTCGCCGTTTTTAACGCGGTATCTGCTAGACCCTTTCTGGCTCCGTGGGTTGAGTTAAAGTACTCAAGAACGTTTAGACCCTCGCGGAAGTTTGATATGATCGGAGTCTCGATGATCGAGCCGTCAGGCTTCGCCATAAGACCACGCATACCTGCTAGCTGGCGAATTTGCGCCGCAGAGCCTCTCGCGCCGCTATCTGCCATCATATAAATAGAGTTAAATCCGCCCTTATCTCCCTGGATAAGCTTCATCATCTCGCCTGCGACGACGTTGTTCGTATCCGTCCAGATGTCGATGATTTTATTGTATCTCTCAGAATCCGTTAGCAAGCCCGCGCCGTATTGATTTTGTATCTCGCGAACTTTTTTCTTGGCTTCGTTGATATATTTTTGTTTGCTATCAGGTACGATGATATCGGCGATAGAGATCGAGATGCCGGCTTTTGTCGCATAGCGGAAGCCTAAATTTTTAAGCTTATCCAAAAATCCCGCCGTTACCTCAAGGCCGCCGTTTTTATAAACGTAATCAACCAAATTTGCGATATCTTTTTTCTTCATGACCCTGTTCCACATATTTTCAGGAACGAAATCAGGCAGAATCGAGCGGATGATCAAGCGACCCGCAGTCGTAAATAGCGTCTTGCCATCGATCATCGTTTTGATTTTCGAGTGTACCTCTAGGCAGTGTGCTTCCTCGGCGATCATTACTTCATCTACAGATGCAAAAATTTTATTAGCGCCCTTGCTGTCGGTCTTTTCTAAGCTTAGATAGTAAATTCCCAAAACCATATCCTGGCTAGGAACAGTGATAGCCTTACCACTTGCAGGAAGCAAGATGTTCATTGAAC
>CAURMS010000170.1:0-3617 GCA_963526085.1 uncultured Campylobacter sp.
ATCTTAAACTCGCCCAAAATCACGTTTGAGACGATACTAGCCTGCGTTTTTAGCATTTTATCTAATTTTGATTGCGCCTTTAAAAGCTCGGCAAGCTGTGTTTTGACGGCACGCAGACGAGTAGTGTCATTATTAAAGAAGCTTCGTCTTTTGTATTTTTGCATGATGGCACTTTGAGCTTGCAAAAGCTCGGTTATATCCTTGATGTTTTTCGCAGCGACTCGGAGTTTGTGATTCGCCACCGTGCTTATGCCGTTTTTCTCGCTTTTTAGCGATATCTCTAGCAGGATCTGTGAGAGATAGGCACTGACTTGGTGTAGTACTCCTCGTTGTCGAAAACAGCTAGTTTTTACTCCTTGCTCTTTGACCTAGCTTGTCAGAGCGCTAAACTGCACGACACCTATGATCGCTTCTTGCGGCTTGATATCCATTTTTTAAGCTCGTTAGGCTTGTTTTTTTGGTATTTATACCGCCAGAGACGAGATTGTCTTATATCTGTCCTCGCTGAAGTTTATGCACTAGCTCGTCGTAGCTGATACCCGCATCTGATAAAATTTGCCCGAGCAACTTACCTGAAGCCTCCATGCCGCTGCTTTTTTCGGCCTCAAGTAGCTGCTTATATACGCCCTCGATAAATTTTACGCCATCTGGGTTTGGCTTGCGACGAACGGAGTAGTAGCCGATGATCTCGCCGTTAGCGCCTAGCGAAGCGGTGATGTTAGCAAACACCCAGTAAAATCCGCCGTCAAAGCTCTTGTTTTTAACGAATGCGAAGATCTCTTGCTTTGCCTTGATACGCTCCCACAGTAGCTTAAACACGACGCGCGGCATATCGGGATGTCTGATGATGTTGTGCGGCTTGTGCAAAAGTTGCTCTTGTGTCGCGCCGACGATCTTTAAAAACGGCTGATTGCAGTAGGTTATCCTGCCCTTTAGATCGGTTTTTGATACGATAAAATCTTCTTCTTTTACGAAATATTCTTTACTTTCGTTCACTTTGTACCTTAAATTTTTCGGTAATTATAACCAAATATTACGCAAATGTAGCTTACTAGCCTTTTTAAATTTGGCATTCGGCGAGCATGGCAAGCGTCTTTTAGGTTAAATTTGACGCCGTAAATTTAAGGATAGAGCGAGCGGACTTTTGTGAGTAAATTTTGAGCTTAAATTTAAAAAAGCTCGGCGACAAATTTAACTCCGTCGCCGAGCCGAAAATAAAATTTAAGCCCCCAAAAGGCTTAAATTTAGATCGCTTTTAGCAAGATTTTAGTTAGCTTTTTGCTAAACGCCGACGGATCGTCGATCGCGACGCCTTCGTTTAGCTTAGCCATATCTAAAAGCAGCTCAGCTGCGTCATAGATCATCGCCTCGTTTTGAGATAGCTTTTCAAAGAGCTCGTGCTTTGGATTAATCTCTAGTATCGGTAAAATTTTACCCGCACTATGCCCCATCTGTTTTAGCATCATCTGCGTAGCGTAGTCGGGATCGTTTTTATCATAGACGATGACGGCGGGGCTTTGGCTTAGGCGTGAGCTTAGCTTCACGTCCTTTACCTCGTCTTTTAGTATCTCTTTCATCTTGGCTAGCAGTGCGGCGAATTTACCCTCGTCGGCTTCGTCTTTTTCCGGCTTGATTTCGGCGTCGATATCGGTGTGATTTACCGCTTTTATCGGTGTTTTGTCGTAGTCTTGGACCATCGGCATGACGATAGAGTCTATCTCCTCGTCCATGATGAGCACTTCTATCCCTTCAGCCTTAAAGCTCTCTAAAAGCGGCGAATTTCTTAGCATCGTTTCGTTGTTTCCGCTGATGTAGTAGACCGATTTTTGTCCCTCTTTCATCGCTTCTTTGTACTCTTTTAGGCTGATTAGTCCCTCGCGTTTGCTTGATTTAAAGAGGCAAAGGTCTAAAATTTGCTCCTTTTCGCTACTAAATCCGTAAAGCCCCTCTTTGATAACCTTGCCGAATATTTTATAAAATTTGATGTATTTTTCTCTATCTTTTTCTTTTAGCTTGGCTAGTTCGCCCAGTATTTTCTTAACGCTTTGCTCCTTGACACTGCGCATTATGCTGTTTTCTTGCAGGATTTCGCGGCTGACGTTTAGCGGTAGATCCTCCACGTCGACGATACCGCGGACGAATCTAAGATAAGGCGGCAGCATCTCTTTGGCGTCGTCGCTGATAAATACGCTTTTGACGTAAAGTTTCACGCCGCTTTGATAATCCACGCGAAATAGATCAAACGGCTCTGACGCCGGCACGAAAAATAGGGTAGTGTACTCGATCTTGCCCTCTGCTTTGGTATGCACGTAGAGTAGCGGATCCTCACTATCGTGCGAGATTTGCTTATAAAAGTCGTTATAGTCGGCGTCTTTTAGCGTGCTTTTACTCATTTTCCAAAGTGCTGAAGCCTTATTTATCTGCACGTTTTTGGTCTCGTACGAGCCCTCTTTTTCGCCATCTTTAGGCGCTATATACTCTTCTTTATCCGCAAATATCGGATACGGGATGTGGTTGGAGTATTTTTTGACGATGTTTTCTATGCGGTAAGACTCGGCAAACTCGTCGTCTTTTAGATAAAGCGTGATCGAGGTGCCGTGACTATCTTTTTTTACAGGCGAGATTTCGTAGGTTTTGGCGTCCGAACTCCACATGAAGGCCTCTTCGCCAAGCGCCTTTTTACTCACAACTTCGATTTTATCCGCAACCATAAACGCCGAATAAAACCCGACACCAAACTGTCCGATGAGCGCGCTATCTTTTTTGGCTTGGCCGCTTAGCTTGTCTAAAAAACCCTTTGTGCCGCTTCTAGCGATGGTGCCGAGGTTATTTATCAGCTCATTTTTGTCCATGCCAATGCCGTTATCGCTGATCGTTAGCGTCTTTTTGTCCTTATCTATTTTGATATCGATTCGCGGAGAGTAGCTTAGACTTTTGTATGCGTCGTCCGTGAGGCAGAGGTAGTTTAGCTTGTCCAGCGCGTCGCTTGCGTTTGAGATTAGCTCGCGCAAAAATATCTCTTTGTTCGAGTAAAGCGAGTGTATCATCAAATTTAACAGCTCGTTTACTTAGGTTTGAAATTAAAATTTTTCGCTCATTTTTCGTCCTTTGTTTTTAAAATTTTTAGCAGATTATAGCACAAGGTGCTAAGAATATCTTTAAACTTGATACGATTACTATCAACTAATCTAAAATTTATTTCTCAAATTTGAGTGCTTTTTTCTATCCGCACAAAGTCTATTTTGTCGGTATTAAAGATAAAAAGCACAAAAAGGCGGTCGCAATACTCGCCCAGCTTGTCGTTTACGCGGTGCGGGTTTTGCGATAAAAAATCTAAAATTTGTTCTAGCCCGGCGTCTATTTGCTTGCTCGTAGCGTTTTCGTCGTAGAAAATCCTAAAATCAGGCATGGATTTTGGTTACCGGCAAGCCTTAATCGCTTCATCTTGCTCCAGCGCAAAAAGCGGAATAATCAAAAAGAGTAGGGCGAGCAGCAAAAAATCAAAAAGAAATTTTCATCGTCTATCCTTTTGATTTACATCCGCCGCGATCAAATTTGAGCCTTTTTCAAAGTGCAAATTTAAAATGGCTTCACAATGCTCACTCGCCGCGCTATAC
>CAURMS010000171.1:0-3596 GCA_963526085.1 uncultured Campylobacter sp.
CCCTTTGGTGTTCACCTTTCTCTTTACTTTGGGAGAGGAAGGGGTTCTACTTACGCTCTGTTTGCAGCTACGAGCAAAGCGAAGTAGAGCGTCGCAAATTTAAATTTGCATTTTCAAGATGCGGGTCTCGGCGACTCAAATTTGCAAATTTGACCTCAAATTTGAATCAAAAAAATAAGGCGAAGTATTTTTGTTCTAGACGAGGCGCTTTTAAATTTGGCGACGGGAGTTACCATGTAGGTAATGACCGAGCCAAATTTAAAAGTAACGAAGTATAGGGCAAAAAGACGAGCCGCCGCTCAAATTTTAAAAACTAGAGTGGAAGCTAACAAACACCGCCCTCCCCGGCGCATGCACCACCGGATCGGGATCTAGCGCACCTACGTGCTCGCCGCTGATAAACTCGGCGTAATCTTTATCAAAGATATTTGTGACCCCAAGCCTCACGCCCCAGCTGTTTTTAAACTCAAATCCGCCGTAAACATCCATCGTCGTAAAGCTCCTAGCCGCTTCGCGCTTGTCGATCCCAAAGCCGGTGGTTTTATCAAAATCTCCCCTATTTTGTTTTGCTACGTAGCGTACCGCCGTGCCGATGTTATAGCTGCCAAAGCTCGCGTAGTCTTTGTAATCAAAGGCCAAATTTGCCTCAAACGGGCGGATCTGATAGAGCGGTCTGCCGTCGGTTTTGTTTTGTCCGTAGTTGTAAAATAGTGAGGTTTTTAGCCCGAAATTTCGCGCGAAATTATACTCGCCGCGCAAATTTACGCTGTAAATCCTAGCATCGACGTTGCGCGTGATGACGGCGTTTTTATTCATCGGCGTGGGCGCGGCCGAGTGGCGGCGATCGTAGATAACTAGATCCTGCGCGTCGTCTGCGATAAAGTGCCCGCCCACGCTAAAGCTATCCTCGCCCTGGCGCGAGCTTAAGTAATCTTTATAAAATTCGCTCTTGTAGGTAAAGCCCAAATTTACGCGGTTGTGACGCTCGGGCTTTAGCAGCGGGTTGCTCACCCAGCCGTTATCCATCGGACCGTAAAGCGTGTTAAATCGCTCCATATTGCCAGGTATGCGCTGCAAGCTCTCAAGCGCCGCGTAGTAGCTATCTAGCTCGTTTGGCGTGAAGTCATATTTTAGGCTGGCGCTTAGGCCGTCTTGCTTGACGCTACCGTCAAAATCATATCCGTAAACGCTGCGAACAAGCCCTTTTACCGTCCGAAGTGGCGCGGCAGGCGCAAAATATGGCTCGTTTAATCCCTTTAAATTTGACCTCATCCAGTCATAGTTTAGAGCCAGGCTAAGCTTGTGAAAGTCGTTAAATTTATAGCTTAGCGTATCAAAAATCCTCGTTCGTTTATTTGTCACGTCGGCAAATCTATAGCCGTTAAAAACCCATCCGCTAGGCTGTTTTACATACCTTTTGCCCTCGTGATTATCGTGCTGATAGCTGATGCCCGCAAGATTGTGAAAGTCGCCCAAGTCCGCGTCGTATTTTAGCTCGGCGTCCACGATTTTTCTATCTATCTCGACTTTGACCGTCTGAGCCGCGCTTCGTAGGCGGTAGTTGTCGGCGTTTCTACTCACGTCGCGCAGCATCAGCTCGAAATTTAGCGTATTTGATAGATCCTCCGTGCCGATGCGAGCGTTAAATTTACCGACATATCGCTCGGTTTTAACGGCATCCATGAGATGGTGAGGCTGCTTGTCGTCGTCAATGTTATCGTGCACGAGCGTAAATCTAAACTCGCTTAGCTCGCTAGGCACGAAACCCACGACCGCGCTTTGCCCCTGCCTGGCGTAGCCGTAGTTCCACGTCCTGCCGCCGCCGTCTTTGTAGCGGTTGGCTTTAGAAAAGTTCGCGTTTAAAATCGTATAGAAATTTGAGCCGCGGTACTTAAAAAGTCCCGAACTATAAAACGTCCTACCGTAAAATCCGCCCGCGAAGTGAAATTTATCCATAGAATTATCGAGCAAATCCGTCACGAAAAAATAATCATCCCTTGACGCGCGGTCGAATTGATTTTCAGGAAACGCGCTTTGGGCGATGTTTGGCGTATAAGGCGGCGGAGGCGTAAAATCCTTTATCGGCTTTATGGCGTCAGGATTTGCGCCGTTTGCGAGCAGCACCGTCGCAGCCGCAGCCAGACTGATAGCTAATCTCATTTAAAATCCTTTATGATAATTTTGATTTTTCGTATCACAATTATATAGAAAAGTATTTGAGTATTTCTTGATTTTCGTTAAGATAAAATTTATAAATTTTGCGCGGTTTTGTTTGTAGACGGCGGCAAATTTGACGCTAGCGAAGTTAAATTTGATAAACGTAAATTTACACGCCGAGACCCGCACCTTGAAAATATCAAATTTTGGTTTGGTTAAATTTGACGTTATGCATTAAATTTAATCTTTCATGCTAAGAGGAGAGAAAGGGCTTGAATTACGATTTGCTTTGCTTTGCGAGCAAAGCGTCGCAGGTTTTAAATTTGCATTTTCAAGATACGGGTCTCGGCGAGTAAAATTTGCAAATTTGACCTCAAATTTGAATGTAAAACAATAAGGCGAAGTATTTTTTCGCTAGACAAGGCGGAATTTAAATTTTAAGCGTAGGCTAGACCTCTGCTTGCAGTTGCGAGCAAAGCGAAGCAAAGATAGTCTGCCGAGCTTAAAATTTAAATTTCAACGCCGTATAGCGGAAAAAGACAAGCCGCTAAGGATAAAAGAAACTAAGTATCTGCGTCGCCGCCTTTTCTTCTATGTATGGGATTATATAGCTTGGCGAATAAAGATTCTGCCCGCTTTCGATCTCGAGATTTGTCCTTTGCTCGCTGCCATTTGCGCGGATCATCACGCTGATATAGGCTCTGTAAAGATAATAATCCGTCCTGTCGTAAAAATCATCGTCAAACGGGTCGCCAAAAAGCATGCCAAAGCCCATGCTTCGCGTGCGCCCGTAGCTGCCAAAGCCATATCCCATATTCATATACACTCGCGGGCGTTCACGTCGCTCAAGGCGCTGCAAGCTCGCGAAATCACCCATTATCACGATATCTGCGCTCTTTTGATCCATGCTTTGAGTAAAGCCGTTTTGAAGCAGTTTGTTTCGCACGGTGTTTTCTAGTGTGTTTGCGTAGCCGCAGGAGTTTTTAAAGTAAACGTAAATGCTGCGAGAGGCTTTTTTTACGTCGTCATTCGTGATGAAAATCGGCATCGTGCTTCTAGCGTAAAGCTCGGGCGTGCGGGGCTCACCGCAGCCTACGAAAAAAATCGCAAATAGCAAAATAGAGAAAATTTTTAGTTTCATTTCGCGTCTCCTCGCTCAAATTTGACCGCCGCAAATTTAACGCGGACGGGTCAAATTTAGGATCAAATTTAAGCGTATTTTACTACTAAATCTTTACGTTTGAGTAAATTTATAACACCAGCTTGATCTCGTTTTCTAGAGTGGCTTTTGGAGTGAGTCCGATGAAGCGTTTTTTTAGATTGCCCTCGCCGTCAAAGACGAATATCGCGGGCACGCCCATCACGCCGCCAACGGCCTTGCTGAAATAATCAACCGAAATTTTATCACTAATCACGTCGTAGTCGATATGGTGCTGCCT
>CAURMS010000172.1:0-3518 GCA_963526085.1 uncultured Campylobacter sp.
ATCTAACTCTGTTATAAAATAGCTCGCGAGCGCTTTTACGGCAGTCTCTTTATCTCTGTGAGCACCGTTTATCGGCTCTTCTATAACGTCGTCTATCAAATTTAAGCTCTTTAGATCGTCAGCGGTTATTTTTAGCGCCTTTGTAGCCTGCTCTTGTTTTGACGGATCATTCCAAAGTATAGCCGCACAACCCTCCGGCGAGATAACCGAAAAAACTGAATTTCGCATCATTGCTAGCTTGTCGGCTACGCCTATAGCTAGTGCTCCGCCGCTTCCACCCTCGCCTATAACGACGGCTATCATCGGGGTTTTTAAATTTGCAAATTCAAATAAATTTCGAGCGATCGCCTCGCTTTGACCGCGCTCCTCAGCTGCAACACCTGGATACGCGCCTGGAGTATCTATTAAAAATAGTATCGGGAGTCCGAATTTCTCAGCCATCTTAGCTATTCGCAAGGCCTTACGGTAACCCTCGGGATGAGGCATACCAAAATTTCTTTTTAGTTTATTTTTAGTTCCTCGACCTTTTTGCTCGCCTATCACGACGACTTTTTTAGAACCTATATAGCCGATAAAACAAACTATCGCTCCATCGTCGCGATACGCTCTATCGCCATGAAGCTCATAGTAATCCCTCATCATGCCTTTGATGTAGTCGATAGCATAAGGACGATCCGGATGACGAGCCAAAGCAAGGCGCTGAAACTCGTTAAGATTTTTGTAAATTTTAGCGGTTTCTTTTTCTAAATTTTTATTTAGAATTTCTACTGCGTGCTCATCGCCGCGAATTCTCGCGTTTGCGATGTCATCATCTATTTGTTTGATACCTTGTTCAAAGTCTAGATAACTTGCCATTATATCTTCTTAAATATAATAGAGCCGTTCGTGCCGCCGAATCCAAAAGAGTTACTCATAACGGCGTTTAGCTCAGCTTTTCTAGCCACGTTTGGCACATAGTCTAGATCGCACTCCTCGTCTTTGGTTACGTAGTTTATCGTAGGCGGTATAAGACCTTCTTGCATAGCCATTATAGATACAACTGCTTCTATTGCGCCAGCCGCGCCAAGGCAGTGTCCAGTTTGCCCCTTAGTAGAGCTAACCGGCGGTACATTGCTACCAAAAAGAGCTTTTAGGGCTGCAGTTTCATTTTTATCATTGGTCGGTGTCGAAGTACCGTGTGCATTAATGTAATCGATCTGCAAATTTCCAGCCATCTTGAGAGCCTTTTTCATCGCAGAAAGCGGTCCTTCAAGCGAAGGCGAAGTGATGTGATACGCATCGCCGCTCTCGCCAAAACCGACCACTTCGGCATAGATTTTAGCACCTCTAGCCTTAGCGCTTTCATACTCTTCAAGCACGAGTGCGCCACTTCCTTCACCCATAACAAAGCCGTCTCTGTCTTTATCAAAAGGTCTTGATGCCGTTTGCGGATCGTCGTTTCTAGTAGAAAGCGCTTTCATAGCCGCAAATCCGCCGATACCCACGCCGCAAACCGTAGACTCGGAGCCTACGACTAGCATCTTTTGCGCTTCGCCGATCATGATGGTTTTAGCCGCCTCGATGATAGCGTGAGTAGATGCCGCACATGCCGTTACGCTAGAGATATTTGGCCCTTTTAGGCCATGTTCTATCGAAACTATGCCGCCTAGCATATTTACTAGCGCAGAAGGTATAAAAAATGGAGAAATACGTCTCGAGCCTTTTTCAAGCAAGATATTGGAGTTTTTTTCGATATTAGGCAAACCGCCTATGCCGGCAGCAGAGCTAACACCGAAATTTTCAGCGTCGAATTCGCCGAAATTTGCATCAGCCATAGCCTCTTTAGCAGCTTTTAATCCAAGCTGGATAAATCTATCTACCTTTTTGACTTCCTTTGCATCCAGTACCGTAAGCGGGTCAAAGTCTGTAATCTCGGCAGCAATCTGAACTGGAAAATCGCTCGCGTCAAAAGAGGTTATCTTTTTTACGCCAGTTTTACCTTCGCAGATAGCCTTAAATGAACTATCCTTGTCGAGCCCTAAAGCATTGATCATCCCAATCCCGGTTACTACGACTCTTTTCAAGATCTCTCCTTACAAAAACTTATTTGTTTAGTTTCTCGATATAGCTTACGACGTCGTTTATAGTGATCAGCTTCTCAGCGTCGCTATCAGGTATCTCTACCTCAAATTTCTCCTCAAGAGCCATAACTAGCTCGACTACGTCAAGCGAGTCTGCGCCTAGATCCTCGATAATCTTAGACTCAAGTTTTACCGCATCTGGAGCCACGCTTAGTTGCTCAACTACTACGTCTCTTACGTCATCAAATATTGCCATTTTCTTCTCCTAAAAATAAAAATTTCGTGATTTTAATATATTTTAGCTTAAACTTTCGCAAAAACGCAAATTTACGCCCTTACATATATAGTCCGCCGTTGATCTTTAGCGTCTCGCCCGTGACGTAGCTAGCGTGATCGCTTAGCAAAAACGCCACAGCTTCGGCTACTTCGCTAGCACTTCCAAATCGCTTTAGCGGGATGTTGTCGCTGTAGGTTTTTTTGATCTCGTCGCCTAGCTCGCTCGTCATATCCGTCTCGATAAAGCCCGGCGTTACGCAGTTAAAGCGGATATTTCTCGCCGCGCCCTCTTTGGCGAAGCTTTTATTCATCGCAATCATTCCACCCTTGCTCGCAGCGTAGTTTGCCTGTCCGGCATTACCCATCTCGCCCACGATCGAAGCCACGTTTACGACGGCGCCGAAGCGTTTTTTGCTCATTACTTTTAGCGCCTCGCGACATCCGATAAAGGCCGATGTCAAATTTGCGCCTATCACGCTAGTAAAATCCTCCGTCTTCATACGAAGCGCGAGCTTGTCGTTCGTGATACCGGCGTTATTTACGAGGTAGCCCAGCTCGCCGTCAGCATCTGCGATCAAATTTATCGCTTTTACAAACTCAGCTTCATCCGTCGCGTCAAATTTTACCACTGCAGCCTGTCCGCCGTTTGCAACTATCTCAGCTTGCAACGCATCGGCTATTTCTGGCTTTGAGCGGTAGTTTATCCACACTTTTAGCCCCATTTGCGCTAGGGTTTTGGCTATCTGCGCGCCGATACCGCGACTTGCGCCGGTGATAAGCACGTTTTTTCCGCTAAATTTCATTTTTTCTCCTTGATTTCAAATTTTACTTGCATTTTATCAGACGAAAGCTAAAAAGCCTTTTACCTAAAATTTATATAGTATTAAAACAACGCCTCATCCATCTCGGCCGGTTTTTCGATGCCCATCAGCGCTAAAACGCTCGCGGCGATATTGTTTAGACCGCCCGGTTTTACCGCCTTTACTCCATCGCCCATCACGAAGCAAAACACGTCAAAAGTCGTGTGATTGGTTAGTAGATTACCCTGCGCATCCTTCATCTGCTCGCAGTTGCCGTGGTCGCTCGTGATGATTAACGCGTAGTTTTTCTCTTTTGCTTTTGCCACTATGCGTCCCAGCGCCGCATCCACGGCCTCGACCGCCTTTACAGCCGCGTCAAATT
>CAURMS010000173.1:0-3510 GCA_963526085.1 uncultured Campylobacter sp.
AGTTTAAAGAGCTTTTTAGGTTAAATTTGGACGAATTTTGCACGGATAGGCCAAACCCTATCAGGGCTAGAGAGTTGCATGCTTTTATCAGCGAAAATTATACAAAGGAGTTTAAACGATGAACGAACTAATAGACGAGATAAAAGAGCTCATCATAAAGAGCTTAAATTTAGAGGATATGAAACCAAGCGATATCGACGAGAACGCTCCGCTTTTTAACGAAGGACTCGGTAAAAAGCCTCGCGCAATATATCTTTGAAAACAGGAAATAACGATGAAAAAAGAAGAAATTTTTGAGATTTTAAAGTCAGCTCTCGTGCAGCTTTTTGAGATCGACGAGGCTAAAATCATGCCGCAAACGCGCATTTACGAGGATTTGCAGATAGATAGTATCGACGCGATCGATCTTATAGATCACATCAAACGCAAAACGGGACACCGTTTGATGCCTGAAGACTTTAAAAACGTAAAAACGCTCGAAGACATCGTAAACGCGGTGGCTAAAAAATTTGACGAGCAAGCTTAAAATCGCCCTAAGCGTAGTTAGCGTCATCTATCCGTTTGCGCTATTTTTTGCGGGCGATTTTGCCTTTTGGGTCGTTTGGGCGCTTGCCGCGCTGTGGATAGCGCGCGCGGCGTATTCAAGCGGTTTTGAGAGAAAGCTTAGCACCCTTGCCGCCGTTTTTTTCATAGTTTGTATGATTTTTAGAGGCGGATTTTTAGCGTATCTTTACCCTGTTTTGGTGAGTTTGGCGTTTTTGGCGTTTTTTGCTTTTAGTCTAAAAAATGAAGCCGTCATCACCAAAATCGCAAGGCTAAAAGAGCCGAATTTGGACGAAAAAGGCGTGATTTATACGCGAAATTTGACCAAAATTTGGTGCGCGTTTTTTGTTTTTAACGCCGCCTTCTCGCTCGCGCTAGCCTTGATGGAAGATAAATTTTACTGGAGCGTTTATAGTGGCGCGGTCTCTTACGTGCTGATGGGGGCGCTATTTTTCGGGGAAATTTTATTTAGAAAGAGATTTATAAAAAATAATGAGCTTTGAGGAAAATTTAAAAAATTTTAGATTTACGGACGACTCTCGCGACGTCTTTGACGCGTGCCTTAGATTTGCCGCGTTTTTAGAAAAAGGGGGCGTAAAAGAGCTGCAAATTTATATCGATGATGCGTTTAAATTTTATGCCGCGTTTTTCGGCTCTCTTTTGGCGGGTGCCGCACCTTGCGTGCTGGCAAAGCCGATTTATGAGGCAAATTTGACCGCCGTAAACGACGAAAATTTTTCAAATTTTCTTGCAAACGAGCCCGCGAAAGGGCTTAAATTTGATCCGCAGGCTAAATTTTACCTGCAAACTTCGGGCTCTAGCGGCAAAAGCAAGATGATAGAAAAAACGCTCGCGCAGATGATAAAAGAGAGCGAATATCTGGCCACCGAGCTAAATTTTAGCGAGCGAAATACCTTTTTTTCGAGCGTTTCGCATAGGCATATGTTTGGGCTAACATTTAAGGTTTTTTTACCGCTAGTGCTGGGCGCTCGCGTCATCGCAGACGAGCTAAACTACCCCGAGGCGATTTTGGGTTTAAGTCTCGCAAATCACGTATTTATCGCTAGTCCGGTGCTACTTAGAACTCTAGCTCAAAGTCCTGCCGCAATCGCGCTAAAAGGCCTAAGCGGGATCGTAAGCGCCGGTTCGCCGCTAAAAAAGGAGCTAAGAAGCGAGCTAGGCCGAATCTGCGACGCGCGGATCATCGAAATCTACGGCAGCACGGAAACTGGCATAGTGGCAAAAGACTGCGGCGACGGGCTTAGGCTATTTGGCGCGGTGAACGCGGGGCTAGACGATAGAGGCGCGCTAAACGTGAGTTCGCCTTGGTGCGAGTTTTTTCAGACTAACGACGCGGCGAGCATCGACGAGGGGCGCCTCACGCTACAAGGTAGGATAGACCGCATCGTGAAGCTAAACGACAAGCGCGTGAGCTTGGAGAGCATCGAAGCAAAGCTGCTAGAAAGCGGCTTGCTCGCGGACTGCTACTGCGCGCCGCATCCGAAATTTAAACGCATCGCCGCGCTTTTGGAGTTTAACGGCGAGGGGCTTAAAAAATTTAGAAAAATCGGCAAAAAAGGCGTAGTAGCCGAGCTAAAAGAGCTTTTGAAGCTCGAGTTTAAAAACAGCGTCCGATACTTTAAAATCGTAGAAAAAATGCCGCGAAATCAGCAGGGCAAATTTGAAAAAAGCGAATTTGAAAACGCGCTATTTGCTAGTCCCAAGCCCGTCTGGAGCGGCGGAGCGGTAAATGAAGCGGGCGAAATTTGCGGCGGTCAAATTTGCCAAAACGGCCAAAATTTTGAGAGCGGTTTAAGCTGTGGCGCGGTTAATGCAAACGATGTATGCGCTAAATTTGACGCAAGAGGCGATCGGCTCGAAAACCACGCGCAAAAGTACGAATTTAGCGCTATCATGCACGCAGGACTCGAGATTTTTGAAAGCCATTTTCCAAATTTACCGCTGCTACCTGGCTTTATGCAGCTTGACTACGTCTTTGAGCTAGCTAGCGACGTAGGTATCGACGTTAGTGGCGCTAGCACGGTGGAAAATCTAAAATTTATGAAGTTTGTAAGACCGGGCGATTTGCTTCGAATTTGTTTTGAAAAACGCGGCGGTAAGCTTTACTTTGAGCTATTTTGCAACGGCAAAAACTGCTCGACGGGAAGGGCCGCGCTTTGAATAAATTTGCGTTTTTAGTGCCCTTTTACAATCACCCGCAAAATATCAAAGCCTTGATCGCCGCGCTAAAAACCTACGAGCTGCCCGTTATCGTCGTGGACGACGGCTCAGACGAGGCTAGCAAGCAAATTTTGGCGGAGCTTGAGCGAACGGAGGGGATCTTACTGCTCACGCGTGCGCAAAACGGCGGCAAGGGCATCGCGATGAAGGACGGGTTTAAATTTGCACTGGAGCGCGGTTTTAGCCACGTTTTGCAAATCGACGCCGATTTTCAGCACGACGCGGCGCTCATCGGCGAGTTTTTGCGCGAGAGCGAGGCACACCCGCAAAGTATTGTCTGCGCAAATCCTATCTACGGCGATGACGCGCCAAAATCACGCGTCCACGGCAGAAAAATCACGAATTTTTGGGTCGCGATAAATACGCTAAGCCTTGGCATCAAAGACGCTATGTGCGGCTTTCGCGTCTATCCTTTAGAGCAGCTTAAAAAAGCGGCGGCAAAAAGCAAGACGAATAGAATGGAATTTGACATCGAAATCCTCGTAAATGTCGCTAGACAGGGCGTAGATATGCGCTGGATCGATACCTATGTGCGCTACGAAAAGGGTGGCGTTTCGCACTTTAAGATGCTACGCGATAACGCGCTAATCAGCCTCATGCACGCAAAATACTTCTTTTCTTTGCCTAAATTTATGCTTGGTAAAATTTGGCGAGCGTGCGGGTTAAATTCGAGCGAAAAAAATGGGACAAACGCTCAAATTTCCGTAGAACCTCAGGAAAACGCCG
>CAURMS010000174.1:0-3507 GCA_963526085.1 uncultured Campylobacter sp.
CGACTTTGTCCAAAACGTTACTTTCTTTCATCTCGTGATAAAGGTCGTTTCCTTCACGAGTTCTCTCGCCAACACCCGCAAATACAGAGTAACCGCTGTGTTTAAATGCAACGTTGTGGATAAGCTCCATGATAATAACCGTTTTGCCAACGCCGGCACCGCCGAATAGTCCGACTTTACCGCCCTTTGCGTAAGGAGCCAAAAGATCAACTACCTTTATGCCTGTTTCAAAAATTTCACTCTTTGTGCTTTGCTCTTCAAACGGTGGAGGATCGCGGTGAATAGACCACTTTTTGTCAAATTCTACGCCTTCGCCCTCGTCGATTAGATCGCCGACGACGTTGAAAATTCTGCCCAAAACTTTTTCGCCGACCGGAACGCTAATAGGCGCGCCAAGAGCCGTAGCCTCAAGCCCTCTAGTTAAACCTTCACTCATATCCATAGCGATCGTCCTTACGCGGTTATCGCCAAGGTGTGCGGCAACCTCTAGCACAAGTCTATTTTGCTTGCCCTCAACCTCGAAATTTACTTCGACGGCTTCGTTGATCTTGGGTAAATAATCCGTGAAATCGACGTCGACTACCGGACCCATTACCTGAGAAATGATACCTTTCATCCATGCTCCTTAATTATTTCATTGATTCGACGCCACTGATGATCTCGATAAGTTCAGTGGTGATAGACTCTTGGCGAGCCTTATTATACGATAGTTTTAGCTGTGCGACGCGCTCTTTGGCGTTATTGGTCGCATTATCCATCGCTTGCATTCTAGCGCTATGCTCAGCCGCAAGGCTATCAACTAAAGCGTAATACATACTATACTCGAAATACTTTGTAAGTAGTTCGTTTAAAATTTTGCCGTCATCGCTCGGTTCAAATTCCATCAAAGAATTCGTCTCAACCTCAACGAGTTTCGGCGGCTCGACCGGCACGATATCGTTTATACGAATTTGTTGAGAGATCATGTTATTGTAGCCGTTATGCACCAAAATAACCTTATCTGTCGCACCGCTTATAAAGTCATCTATCGCGTCTTTTATGATATTTTGAGCTTTCTCATAAGTCGGAGATGAGCTCACGCCGACGTATTTTTCAAGCAAATTTATACCCTGGAAGCTAAAAAATTCTATACCTTTTTTACCTACCGCGCGGAGTCTTATCTTTACTTTTTTTGCCTTAAATTCGTTAATCATATTTCTAACGGTTTTAATAGTCTGAATATTAAAACCGCCGCAAAGACCCTTGTCTGCGGTGACGAATATAATATCGACCTTCTCGATATTCTCCTTAACGTCGAAAAACTTACTCTCGGCGTTTACGGAGCGATACTGATTGATTTTATAGGCGATTTCAGATAAAACTTCGTTGATCTTGAGCGCATAAACCCTAGAATGACGAGCAGCTTCTTCAGCCTTGCGAAGTTTGGCTGTAGATACCAGCTTCATCGCACGCGTCGTCTTTTGGGTATTTTGGACGCTCTTGATCTTTCGTTTTATATCTTTTAAATTTGACATATTCTAGCCTTAGTTAGCGGCAAACGTCGCTTTAAAGTCTTTTAGCGCCTTATGCAAAAGCTCCTCGATTTCTTTGTCAAGTGCTTTTTTGGTTCGAATTTGCTCGAAAATTTCAGGATACTTCGCCTCTATATAAGGATAAAGCTCAGCTTCAAATTTTGTAACCGCTACAGTCGGGATATCATCTAAGTAGCCTTTCGTACCGGCAAAGATAATAACGACTTGCTTTTCAACGGCAAGCGGACTATAAGGAGGCTGTTTTAGCACCTCGACCATCCTTTGACCGCGCTCGAGCTGTTTTCTCGAACTCTCGTCTAGGTCACTCGCGAACTGCGCAAACGCTTGAAGCTCGCGGTATTGCGCAAGGTCAAGTCTCAATGTTCCAGAAACTTGCTTGGTCGCTTTTATCTGAGCTGCACCGCCGACGCGAGAAACCGAAAGACCGACGTTAATCGCAGGGCGGATACCTGAGTTAAATAGATCGGACTCAAGGAAAATTTGACCGTCGGTAATAGAAATAACGTTTGTCGGAATATATGCCGAAACGTCGCCCGCTTGCGTCTCGATAATAGGAAGCGCCGTTAGAGAGCCTGCACCTAGCTTATCATTTAGCTTAGATGCGCGCTCTAGCAAACGAGAGTGTAGGTAGAAGACGTCGCCAGGATACGCTTCGCGGCCTGGTGGTCTGCGAAGAATCAAGCTCATTTCGCGGTATGCGACGGCGTGCTTTGACAGATCGTCATAGATGATTAGGGCATGGCGAGAATTATCTCTAAAATATTCGCCCATAGTTACGCCCGCATATGGAGCTAAGTATTGAAGCGCGGCAGCGTCTGATGCGCCTGCATTTACGACGATGGTATACTCCATAGCACCGTACTCTTCAAGCTTTTTAACGACTTGAGCGACAGTTGATTGTTTTTGTCCGATCGCGACGTAGATACAAATAACGTCTTGACCTTTTTGGTTGATGATGGTGTCTATCGCAACGGTAGTTTTGCCTGTTTGGCGGTCGCCAATGATGAGCTCGCGCTGTCCGCGGCCGATCGGCACTAGCGCGTCGATAGCCTTAATACCTGTTTGAAGCGGCTCATGAACGCTCTTTCTAGCCATGATACCTTTTGCTTTTTCCTCGACAAATCTAGTCTCGCTAACTTCGATCGGGCCTTTAGCATCTATCGGCTCGCCGAGCGAATTTACGACGCGGCCTATCAAAGCATCGCCCACAGGAACGCGTAAAAGCTTAGCTAGGCGTTTTACACTCGAACCCTCTTTGATACCGTCTGTTTTACCCAAAATAACGATACCAACGCTGCTTTCCTCAAGGTTTAGAGCCATGCCTTTTTCGCCGTTCTCAAACTCGACCATCTCGCCGGCCATAACGTTTTTTAGGCCGTAAACGTTAGCAACGCCGTCGGCTACGGATATAACTTTGCCTGTCTCGTTTACATCGACGTTAAGGCTGAAATTTTCAATCCTTTCCTTGATGATGGCGCTGATTTCATCTGCTTTTATTTTTGCACTCACGCTTTTTCTCCTTTATATTGCTTTTAATATGTATTCGCTCATTTGGGCTTTTAGCCTATCTACCGAAAAGCTAGCCTCCACACCCAAGTCGTCTAGTTCGATCTTGATGCCGTTGTAATCGCTTTTTACCGGCTCTAAAATGATTTTTGCGTTAAATCTCTTAGAAAAACTGCTTTCGAGCTCTGAAATTTGAGCCTGACTAATCTGCGAGCCGCCATAAATTTTGCCGTAAAAAACATTATCCATTTTTGACTTTTGCGCTAAAAGTTCCGAAACGATATTAGGCAAAATATCAAGTCTTTTATTTTCGCCCAGTAGCTTTATAAAATTTATAAATTTTTGATCCGTCTCACCGACTAAAGACAGAACAAAATCCGCTTTTTGGCTATTTTTTAAATTTGGCGAAACGATGATATTTTGAAATTTTTCATTTGCAAATGCGTTTGCGATCTCTTGTAGCTTGGCG
>CAURMS010000175.1:0-3487 GCA_963526085.1 uncultured Campylobacter sp.
AGTGGGAAAAACAGGAGCTGATATTTTTATCACTTCCGCACGAAAACACCGACTGGAAGCCGTATCTGGACGAAATTTTAGACGTCTACGAGAGTCTGGTCGCCGCGATCGTACCGTTTCAAAAGGTCGTTTTGATCTGCCCTGATGAGAGGATTTTTCGGGAGCGATTTGCCAAATTTGATAACGTAGAGTTCGTAAAAATCGACACCGATGATACGTGGATACGCGACTACGGCATGATCGACGTAGAGGACGGCGCCAAGATCGTCAGCTATGATTTCAAATTTAACGCTTGGGGCGGCAAATTTGAAAGCTCGAAGGATAATGCCGTAAATTTGGAGCTTGCCAAGCGTTTTAAAAGCGATTTGCGAAGTATCGATCTCGTGCTTGAGGGCGGCAGTATCGATTTTAACGGCCACGGCACGCTACTAACGACGCAAAAGTGTCTGCTAAACGACAACCGCAACGCCCATCTAAACAAAGAGCAGATCGAGGCGCAGCTTAAGGAGCTTTTTGGCCTTGATCGCGTGATATGGCTTAAAAACGGCTTTATAAAGGGCGATGACACCGATAGCCACGTCGATACTCTGGCGCGTTTCATCGCTCCTGATACCATCGCGTACGCCTCTTGCGACGATCCAAATGACGAGCATTTCGAGGAGCTTGCTGCAATGAAAAAAGAGCTTGAAAACACGGGCTTTAAGCTCGTGCCGCTACCGCTTTCTAAGGCTAAATTTTACGGCGGCAAGAGGCTTGGCTGCACGTATGCGAATTTTATCTTTATAAACGGCGCCGTTATCGTTCCGACGTATGACGACGATAACGATAAAATCGTGCTTGAGCGACTTGCACAGAAGCTGCCTAATCATAAGATAATTGGCGTAGATTCGCTCGTTTTCGTGCGTCAAAACGGCTCGCTGCACTGCTCGAGTCAAAACAAGTATAGCGTTGCGAGCGAAGCGAAGCATGTTTCTGGCGAACGAAGTGAAGCGGAAAACAAGTATAGCGTTGCGAGCGAAGCCGAAAGCGAAATCTAAATGCAATTAAACAATGCCGACATAAAAAGGCAAAATGAAATTTTAGGTCGCAGAGCCGTGATAGTCGCGGGCGCTACGGCGTTTGCGCTAGCTGTGGTTAAATTTGCCGCGGGTTTGATCGGCGGTTCGGTGGCGGTGCTTAGCTCGGCGATCGATTCGATGCTTGACCTGCTAGTTTCCGCGCTAAATTTCTTTGCCATCCGTAAATCCCAAGCTGCGCCTAATGCTAAATTTAACTTCGGCTACGCCAAGCTAGAAGCGCTTGCAGCGATGTTTGAGGGCGTTTTGATCGTGGGTGCCGGCGCATTTATATTTTATGAGAGCGTGCGTAAGCTACAAACGGAGCAAACGCCCGTAGATACGGCTTTTTCGCTCTATGCGATGGCGCTATCGGTCGCGGTTACGGGGCTGCTGGTCGCCTACCTCTCCCGCATTGCTCGCCGCACGAGAAATTTGATCGTTAGAGCCGACGCTCTGCACTATAAAAGCGACCTTTTTAGCAACCTAGCCGTTATCGCCTCGCTTATCTTGGTAGAATTTACGGGATTTGCCGCGATAGACGCCGTTTTTGGTATAGTGATTAGCGGCTACATCGCCGTTAGCGCGATAAATTTGATGAAAGAAAGCGTAGGCGTGCTGCTAGACCGTGCGCTAGAGCCTGAGATAACGGCGCAAATCGAAGAGATAATCCGCTCGCGCCCTCAGATAGCAAGCTATCACGGCCTAGCTACCAGAAGGAGTGCAAACATCTGCTACGTCGTGGTTCATCTAGTCTTTAGCCGCGAAATTTCGCTTTACGACGCGCACAAAATTTCAGACGAGATAGAAGCCGCTATCAGGGCTAAATACGGCGAGTTTGAATGGCAGATCACGACGCACCTTGATCCGTGCGACGATCAAAACGGCTCGTGCGAATGCTAAATCAAAGGAAAAATATGAAAATTTTATTCGTCTGCCACGGAAATATCTGCCGCTCGACTATGGCGCAGTCGGTTATGCAAAATTTAGCTGAGAATGCGGGTCTGGCCGGGCGTCTTAGCATCGATTCGCGCGCCACGCACGAGGATGAGATAGGCGAGCCGCCGTATTACGAAACCGTGCGGGTTTTGAAGCAAAACGGCGTGCCAGTGATGCCTCACAAAGCCACCTTGATAACGCAAAAAGATTTTGATAGTAGCGATCTTATTTTGATAATGGACGATGAAAATCTAAGGACATTGAGGCGAAAATTCGGCGCTGAGGCTAAATTTGACGAAAAAGTAAAATTTCTGCTCGAATTTAGCGACGCGACAAGCGGCAAGATAATCGCCGATCCGTACTACACCCGCGATTTTGAGCGTTGCTACGAGGACGTTTCGAGCTCTTGTGCGGGCTTGCTTGAAAGGCTAAAGCAAATTTTATAAGCGGCTAGCGCGGCGAAATTTGCTCGCCCGACTAGCCGTTCAAGCCATAATTTATCCCTGCTTTGATATAATTTTAAAAATTTAAATCGTAAGGAAAAATATGAAAGTAGCGCTAATCCAACAAAAATTTCACGGCACCAAAGACGCAACCGTGCAAAGGACGCTCGAGCTCGTGCGCGAGGCTAGCGGCGGAGGGGCGGAGCTTGTCGTGCTGCAGGAGCTGCACCAGACGCAGTATTTTTGCCAGAGCGAGGAGACGAGGTTTTTTGATCTTGCCGAAGGCTGGGAAAACGACGTCAAATTTTGGGGCGAGGTAGCGCGTCAAAACGGCGTCGTACTCGTTACTTCGCTCTTTGAAAAGCGCGCGGATGGCCTGTATCACAACACCGCATTCGTCTTTGAAAAAGACGGCAGCGTAGCTGGCAAATACCGCAAAATGCACATCCCCGATGACCCCGGCTTTTACGAGAAATTTTACTTCACTCCGGGCGACATCGGTTTTGAGCCGATCGATACGAGCGTGGGCAGGCTCGGGCTTTTGGTGTGCTGGGATCAGTGGTATCCCGAGGCCGCGCGCCTCATGGCTCTACGCGGCGCGAAGCTGCTCATCTATCCGACCGCGATCGGCTGGTTTGAGGGCGACGAGGAGGCCGAGAAATCGCGCCAACTAGAGGCGTGGGTCGCCGTGCAGCGCGGGCATGCGGTCGCAAACGGCCTGCCCGTGATAGCCGTAAACCGCGTGGGTTTTGAGGGTGACGAAAGCGGCGTGATGGACGGGATCAAATTTTGGGGCAACAGCTTTGTTTTCGGTGCGCAGGGCGAGGAGCTTTTCCGCGCCGATAGTCAGAGTGAGCTGTGCCATATCGTCGATATCGATATGACCAGGAGTGAGGAAGTGCGCAGGATTTGGCCGTTTTTGAGAGACCGAAGGATAGATGCGTATGCAAATTTAACAAAAAGATTTATCGACTAAGGCTCGTCTTTTGAGCGTCTTTGAATGAGTTTGAAATTTTAAGTCTGCGGCAGACTACTTGTCTAGCCTTGACT
>CAURMS010000176.1:0-3469 GCA_963526085.1 uncultured Campylobacter sp.
ATCAAGAAGGCGGCGAGATCGGCGCTGGAGATCAGGGCATAATGTTTGGCTTTGCTAGCTGCGAAGCGAACGAATATATGCCAGCAGCCATAACCTACGCTAGAATGCTTTGCGATAAGGTTTATAAATTTGCCAAAGCCAACCCCGATAAGCTGGGCGTCGATATCAAAACTCAGGTTACCGTAGACTACGGCACGAAAGACAACTTTGAAAACTGCAAACCTCAAAGCATCCACACTATCGTTGTTTCGGCCCCTTGCGTCGAGACGATGAAGATAGAGGAGCTGCGCGCCCTAGTGCAAACTCTGATCGACGACGCTGGTTTACCAAAAGGCCTTTACGATAAAAGCAAAACGCTCATCTACATCAACCCGACCGGCCGCTACGTAAATCACAGCTCGCTTCACGACAGCGGACTAACCGGCCGCAAGCTCATCGTGGATAGCTTTGGCGGATATAGCCCGATAGGCGGCGGCGCGCAAAGCAGCAAGGACTACACCAAAGTCGATCGCAGCGGTCTTTACGCAGCGCGCTGGATAGCTAAAAATATTGTCGCGGCCGGCCTTGCTAAAAAATGCATCGTCCAGCTAAGCTACGCTATCGGTATGGCAAAGCCAACATCTGTCAGCGTCGATACGATGGGCACGCAGATTGCGGGCGTAAACGACGATATGCTGTCAAATTTCGTTAGCGAAAATTTCGCCCTCACACCGCGCTGGATCACAAATAAATTTGGCCTGGACAAACCTGGCAAGGATACGTTTTTATACGCTAAAGTAGCAGCCAAAGGCCAAGTCGGAAACGCCAAATATCCGTGGGAAAAGCTTGACGCGGTAGATACTTTCAAGGCTTTGATTAAATAATCTCTCAAGCCCGCTAAATTTAACGCGGGCTTAAATTTACCCTCAAATTTAAGGCTTCGTATGAAATCTCGTCCTGCTTTATGTCTTAAATTTGCTTCAAAACCGCTCGGTAAAATTTAAAGATAATTAAAATGCAAACAGAAGCAAATCAAAACGGCAAAAAAACGCTCGGACTCGTTTTGCTCGGGCTTTGCGCTTTTTATTTTATTTGCGCGTTAGGCATTTTTGTATTGCCTTTTGACATTCTGGCGCGCTCCTGTTTGGCGCGAGATTTCGTGGAAGCTATGCTTAAAATTTACCCCGCAGTAGAGCGAGCCTTTACTCACACCGATTTTACTCAAAAAGCCGCACTTTATATCGCTTATATGGGCATCATCAAGGTCATCACGCTTGTTGTTTACATGGGTTGCTTTTTGTGTCATAGGGCCGGTAGGCTCGCCATGGCAAAGGCCGTAAAAAAACAAAGTGTCGCAAGCAGAGCATTTGTTTCTATTTTTGGTATTTTTGCTACGGTATTGATGATAAATTTGGACTTTAACGGCACTTATATCGGTTATCGCAATCCAAGATACTCGTCTGAATACGAATGGGTGTTGAGGTCTCCCGGCGAATTGTTTTGGCAGATGACGATTGATTTTATATTTTTGATTATTGCAGCGGCTTGCATAGTTTACGCAGCGTTGCAAATTCGGTTGCTATTTCGCAAACGTAAAAACGCTTAAATTTAGCAAATTTACCTGAAAAATTTATCGAGCAAGCCTTGTTTTGGCGTGATTATCTCAGACGGCGAGCCGTTTGCGCTGTGATAGATTGCTTTGCCGTATTTCGTCGCGTAGTATTTGAGTAAATTTCGCTGTAAAAAGGGCTCGGTGCTAGGCACGAACCAGCCGTTATTGGTCACTGCGATCATTACGTCAAATTTGCCCTCAAATAGCTCGTCCCTTGTCGCTTCATAGCAGATCGCGTTTCTGATTTTTACGCCCTCTATCTCGTAGTCGCCCGGAGCGCTCGCCGTCTCAAAATCTTTCGCGCCGCCGAAAAATATTTTATTTATCAAATCTCTCGCAAACGCCGGTAGCGGGATCTCCTCGCCAAAAGGTACGAGGATAAATTTATCCAGTCGCAGCATCTTGCCGCGGTCAAAGAAAAACGCCGAGTTGTAGTTGGTGCCGTTTTCGCGAGCTAGCGCGCCGGCAACGATAGCGATCTTTTGTGATTTTTCTAGCAGCTCGGAGATGAGATTTCGCTCGTGCGTCATATAGACTGGAAAGGCGCTCTCGGGCAAAATAACCACCCTAAATCCCGCGTTTATCGCTTTGTCTATGATGTCTAAATTTTGATTTATAAATTCATTTTTTAGCTGCTTTTGCCACTTTAGCTCTTGCGGGACTTTGGTATTTGCGAGCTTTACTTCAAAAGGCAGAGTTTTAAAATTTGGCGTATCGTATTGAACAGCGCAGGCTAAAAGCACGGCAAAAGCGATAAATTTGAAGCGGTTTTTGACGTAAAACAGGCACAAAATCGCGGCGAAAATAAACGCAAGCGCGAGTAAATTTGGCGCAAAAATTCCCGGTACGAAAACGGCCTCTAAATTTAGCCAGTTAAAGCCGAATGGATGGATGTTTGAAACCAAGATAAGCAGCAAAGCCTTTAGCCAAATTTGAGCCGGGATGCCCGCTATCAAAAAAAGCGCGCCGTAGATGATCCCGATAGCTAAAATTTCAAGCGGGATGAGGTAGCTAAGCTCGTAATAAACGAGGCTAAAGCTAATCCAGTAAAACCAAATAATCCCGATAAAAAATCCCGTCCAAAAAAAGCCGAGACGGTCAAATTTAAGTAGCAAATAAAAGCCCGCGATCGCAAAAAACGGCGAGATAAAATTTGAAATTTCGCCGCCTAAAACATCGGCTAGTATAAAATTTGAGATTAAAGTCGCGCCGACAAAGGCTTTTATTATAATTTTAGTGCTAAAATAAGGGCTTAAAATTTTTTTTATTAAGGAACCCCATGCAAGAAGGAAATTTCGTAGCTTCATTACTGCCTCTAGTCGTGCTTTTCGCGATATTTTATTTTTTGGTTATCAGACCGCAGCAAAAACAGCAAAAAGCTCATGCCGCGATGCTAGCCGCACTCGAAAAAGGCGACAAGATCATAACTAGCGGCGGACTAATCTGCGAGGTGATAAAACCGGAAGAGGATTTTATCAGAGTTAAGCTTAACGACGACGTAATCGTGCGCGTTTCACGCGAATTCGTCGCAAGAAAAATAGAAAAAACAGAGACGAAAGCAAATGCGTAACGGCAAAATAACATATAGGCTGATCATCTTTGCTTTGGCTTTGATTTTCGGCATTATCTTTTCCGCGCCGTCTTTTACGGACAAGCTAGGCGGATCTAAAATTAGCCTAGGTCTTGATTTGCAGGGCGGACTTCATATGCTTCTTGGCGTTGAGACCGAGGAGGCCGTGCACTCAAAGATCAAGTCGATAGCCGCTAGCGTGAACTATTTTGCGAAAAAAGAGGACGTTTTGATCGATAGCTTTAAGATCCGCGAGGATAAGGTGGACTTTGAGCTACTTGACGCGGACGAAGCCGCTAAAATCGACG
>CAURMS010000177.1:0-3429 GCA_963526085.1 uncultured Campylobacter sp.
GGGTGCAAATCACGCGATACTGTGGGGCGCGCGAGGATGCGGTAAAAGCAGCCTGGTTAAGGCTGTTTTTACTAAATTTTACCCTGAGGGTTTGCGGCTTATAGAGCTAAAAAACGACGAGCTTGAGATGATACCCGAGATCATTTACGAGATCAGGGATAGCAGCTTTAAATTTATCATTTTTTGCGATGATCTTAGCTTTGAGGCGGGGGATATGAGCTATAAATTTTTAAAACCCGTGCTTGAAGGCTCGATCGAAAAGGCGCCTAAAAACGTGTTAGTCTACGCCACATCAAACCGCCGCCACCTGATCAGCGAACTAAAAAGCGACAACGAGGGTGCGAAGGTCGGCGAGACGGAGTTGCACTATAGCGACGCGGTCGAGGAAAAGATCGCGCTTAGCGATAGATTCGGGCTTTGGCTCAGCTTTTATCAGGGCAGCTTTACGGACTATCTAAAGATAGTGGATTTTTATTTTAAAGATTTCGTGGGAGACAGAGCTATGCTTCACGAGCTAGCCAAACAATACGCCCAGCTTCGCGCGAGCCGCTCGGGACGCACCGCGAGGCAGTTTTATCTAAGCTATAAAGATAAAATTTGATGGCAAATTTAACTAGAGTAGGTTTTGTCGGCGACATCGTCGGACGCGCGGGACGAAGCGCGGTGATGCAAAATTTACCCAAATTTAAGCGCGAGTTCGAGCTTGACTTTATCGTCGCAAACGCCGAAAACGCAAGCGGAGGCTTTGGTCTAACCGCGACAAACGCGCACGAGCTGCTGGGTTGTGGTATCGACGCGATCACGGGCGGCAATCACAGCTTTGATAAAAAAGACGTAGTCGCGCTGATGGACGCTCTACCTATCATCCGTCCTTACAATCACTTCGCGGGAACTGCAGGGCGCGGTGCAATAAATTTGAACAAAGACGGCAAGAGCCTAAGCGTGGTAAATTTTATGGGGCACTACGGTTTGCCGCATACGAACAACGCCTTTTTGGAGGCCGAGCGCGCGTTAAAAGAGTGCGAGAGCGAAAACATCCTAATAGACTTTCATGCCGAGGCCACGAGCGAGAAAAACGCCTTTTTTAGGCTATTTTGCGGGCGAGTCGGAGCCATAGCCGGCACTCACACGCACGTGGGCACCGATGATTTGCAAATAGTTAGCGGCACAGCCTACGTGAGCGACGTAGGGCTTAGCGGGGCGTTTGACGGCGTCATCGGCATGGACGCGGAGGCACCCGTGAAGAGCTTTTTAACTGGACTTAAGCACTCGTTTAAGGTAAATGAAAAATGCAGGCGAATCTTTCAAATGGTCGTGTTTGAATTTGACGGCGGACGCTGCACGGATGCCTTTAAGGTCCGCGTGATAGACGGCGTTAGCGAGCCTTTGGTACAGCGGGCGGTTAAATTTATATAAACGAGAACAAATTTGAGCCGTGCAAACTAACGTCGGCTTTTACTCAAATTTAAGCGCGGCAGCGTTTTGGACGATAAATTTGAGCAAGAGCCGGGCGTAAAATTTGCTAATAAACAAAGAAAAAAGGAAAACTATATGGATAGCACGCAGCTTTTTTTGGCGCTAAAAAACGCGGGCGTAAAGGCTGATGCGGACGGGCCTTTATGGTGGCCTGGAGCCGGGACTTTTGAAGTCGTAGTCGGCGCCGTTTTGATACAAAATACCAACTGGAAAAATGCGGACAAGGCGCTAAATAATCTAAAAAACGCAAATTTGATGAGCGTAGAAGGCATCGTAAAAACGCCCGCGGCCGAGCTAGCTCTGCTAATAAAACCTAGCGGCTTTTACAACACTAAAGCAAAACGCCTAAAAACGCTTTGTGACGCGATTTTTAAAAAATTCGGCGATTTTGAAAATTTCAAAGAAAACGTGAGCCGCGAGTGGCTGCTTGGCGTCAAAGGTATCGGCGCGGAGACCTGCGACGCGGTGCTTTGCTACGCGTGCGGACGCGACGTGATGGTCGTAGATAGCTATGCTTTGCGGATTTTGAGCTTTTTTGGGTATGAGTTTGAAAGCTACGACGAGGCGCAGGAGTGGCTAGAAGCCGTAGATAGCGAGCAGATTTGTAAAGCATACGGACGCGAGCTAGATATGAATGAAATTTACGCCAAATTTCACGGCAAGATAGTGGAGTTTTGCAAAGCGCACTTTAACGGCAAGAGGCTTGACGAAGCAGGCGAAGAGATACTAAAATCCATAAAATAGGAGCAAAGATGAAGATAAATTTTATAAATTTACAAGCCCAGTATCAAAAATACAAAAACGAAATCGACGAGCAGATCAAAGAGGTGCTAGATAGCTCGGTCTATATCGGCGGCAAGGTCAGCGAGCTGGAGCAAAATCTAGCTAAATTTAGCGGCGCAAAGCACGCTATAGCTTGCAGTAGCGGCACGGACGCGTTACTACTTGCCTTTATGGCGCTTGATATAAAGCCCGGCGACGAGATCATCACGACGCCTTTTACCTTTATCGCTACGGCCGAGATGATAGCGTTTTTGGGCGCGAAGTCAGTGTTCGTCGATATCGACGAGAGGATGTATAATATCGATCCAAATTTGATCGAGGCAAAGATCACGCCAAAGACCAAGGCTATCGTGCCGGTGTCGCTTTTTGGGCAGGCGGCTGATATGACGGCGATAAATGCCGTTGCGCAAAAGCACGGCCTAACCGTTATCGAGGATGCTGCACAAAGCTTTGGCGCGAGTCAAAACGGCGTAAAATCCTGCAACCTCTCGCGCATCGCTACGACCTCGTTTTTCCCGGCTAAGCCGCTTGGCTGCTACGGCGACGGAGGCGCGATATTTACGAACGACGACGCCCTGAACGAAAAAATGCGCATCCTGCTAAACCACGGCCAGTCCGAGCGCTACATCCACAAATACGTCGGCATAAACGGCAGACTCGACGCCATCCAGGCGGGCATTTTAAATGTCAAGCTAAAATACCTTGACGCGGAAATCACAAAACGCCAAGAGATCGCGGCGCGGTATACTAGCGAGCTAAAGGGCGTCGTAGCGCCTTTCGTTGCGGAGGGTAACGTCTCGGCGTGGGCGCAGTACTGCATCCGCGTAAAAGATAGAGCAAAGATGCTAGAAATCTGCGCACAAAAAGGCGTGCCGACGGGAGTTTATTACCCTGTGCCACTGCATTTGCAAGAGGTGTTCAAAGGTCTTGGCTACAAGCGGGGGGATTTTGCCGTGAGCGAAGCGGTGGCGCAGAATATAATGGCGCTGCCAATGTCTGCGTTTGTGACCAAAGAGGAGCAAGACTACGTCATCGAGGTTATAAATAATGCTTAAATTTGCCGTTATCGGCCTTGGCGTAATGGGTAAAAATCACGCCCGTGCCCTGCAAAACGTAGCGGACGCAAAACTAGTCGCCGCGTGCGATCCTTTTGCTAGCGGGGATTTTTGC
>CAURMS010000178.1:0-3422 GCA_963526085.1 uncultured Campylobacter sp.
GTGTAGCGCACCGTTATCGCGTAGCATCTTGGTTAAAAATCTAGTGTCTATATCGTAAACGCCAAATTTGCCTTGCTCTTTGAAAAACTCTTCCAAGCTTTTTTGCGAGCGGAAATTTGACGTAGTAGGATTAAAATCCCTCATCAAAACGCCGCTAGCGTGGATTTTGGCGCTCTCCATATCGTCTTCGTTTACGCCCACTATACCGATCTCAGGCATGGTAAAAACGATAAACTGCCCGGCATAGCTAGGATCGCTCATGATCTCTTGATAGCCAGTTAAGCTCGTGTTAAAGACCATCTCGCCGCTAGCCGTACCGCTCGCGCCAAAGGCCTTCGCCTGTAAAAAAACGCCGTTTTCAAGGTAGATATAAGCTCTCACAACATGCCTCGTTTTCTTAGCTCGTCCTCGTAGAGCCGCTCAAATACGATATCGTACTCCTCGGTGCCCGGGATCAGTTTGCGCTTATAGCCGTCGATCTTGTCGATGACCACATCTTGTAAAATTTCATACGTTTTTAGATACTCTTCGATCGAGCCGTAGATGATGTTTTTGATACGGTTTTCGGAGACCGAGTAGTCGATGAGCCCCTTTTTCCAAGCGCCCTCAAGCACGAGGTGAGCGACGTTGCTAAAGCGGTCTTCGTATGTAAGTATCACGCCGTACTCTTTAGCCAGCTTCTTTTTTACGAGCCAAAACATATTTTTTCTATCGACTTGCATGCTCTCCATATCGTCTTCGTTCTCGGCGAGCACCTCGTTTACGCGCTCTTCAAGCGCCTTTTCTTTTTGTAAATCGTTATCTAAAATTTCTTTCGCGCATGCCGCTACGGGCTCTACTCCGCGCGTTAAATTTACGAATCCGGACTTTAATAAATCAATAGCGATTTTGTGCGCGATATAGGGTGTGTGTGGGAGTTTTATACGCATTTTTACCTCTCTTTTTGGGCTTGATTTTAACCAAAATTTGGTAAGAAATACCTAAAATCTCACGGCGTTTTTGTTTTGGCGGGCGTTTGTTTTTAGTAAAACTTAAATCCAAATTTGACGCGCGGATAAAAGCATTTTTGGTGTTTTTAAGACTGGATGTTAGTTAAATTTAAGCTTTAGCGTTAAATTTGACCGCGGCAAATTTGAGGTCAAATTTAGACGCGAGCTAAGATAAATTTAGAGCGGCCGCAGCTCTAAATTTACAAATTTAGCAGATTTCCCGCGGGGCCGTCTGGCGAGGTCGGAGAGACTTCTTGCGTTACGTTTTTCTCAGCCTTTATAAACGGCGGGCCTTGCTTGATTAAAAGCGTGATTTCAGACGCCGCGGTAGGCTCCATTTTTGCCATTATCGCGGAGATTTTTTTAGGGCTTAGCGAGTACATGATGCTAGCCGCATCCGCCCTATCCATCGCGCTTAGCACGTCGGCAGCGGCTTGGTCCTTCATCTTGCCGTAAGCCTCGCCGACCTTGTCGCTAGTCATCGCTTTTAGCTCTTTTACGATTTCCTCGTTTTTCTTTAGCAGCTGCTCGGTTTGCTTTTTTTCCTCTTGCGCGCGGGCTAGAGTTGCGTTTATCTCGGCCTCTTTGACGGCTAGTTTGGCGTTTCGCTCCTCAAAAAGCGCCGCCGAGCTCGCTCTAAAAGCCTCCAAGCTCTGCCTTGCTTCGTCTATTTTGGCAAGCTCTCTTTTTAGCTCGTCTTTTCTGGTTTCAAAGATCGAAACACAGTCCACGGGGATCTTAAAGCCGCTTTGGCTCGCGCTTTGAGCGTTTATGCCGTTTGCGCCCCAAACGCATAAATTTAAAGTTAGTAAAATCAAAATTTTTTTCAAGCTTTCGCCTCTTTTTGCCTAGTAAAATTCATCGTCGCAAACTCGTCCAGAGCCGCTGCTTCGGCCTTTTTTATCTTTTCTATTTGCGCGCTAAAGTCCTGCGTTTGCAGGTATTTCATCTTTTCGTACTCAAAATTTGCCGCCTTGTGCTGCCACTCGAGGTGCGCGATGTTTTTTTTCATTAGCTCGAGCCGCTCGGTTAGCAGATTTTTTTCTCGCCGCATCGCACCCAGAAGCTCGAGCGATCCGCGCAAATCGGTCGCAGAGCCGCTAGATGGCATTTCAAATTTTGAAATTTGCTCGGCAGCCTGCGCTATGAAACCCTCTATCATCGCGGCTTCGTTTCTGGTTCTTGCTAAATTTAGCTCGATTTTGTCTAAATTTCGCTTTTTTATATTTACAATTTGCGTAAATTTGCTTTTCATCTTAGCGAACTATCGTGTCTTCGCGCTCCGGGCTCGTGGAAACGATGCCGACCTTTACGCCCGTAATCTCCTCGATGCGCTTGATAAAGGCCTTTGCATTTGCAGGAAGATCCTCAAATTTACGCGCCCCTTCTACCTTATCCCAGCCATCAAGCTCCTCATAGACCGGTTTTACGCCCTCTAAATCGCTTGGGAAATACTCGATTATCTTGCCGTTTTTCTCGTAGGCTTTGCAGATTTTTACCTTTTTAAAGCCGTCTAAAACGTCAAGCTTCATCAGCGCAAATTTATCCACGCCGTCAAGTCTAGCCGCGTATCTCACGCCAACCGCGTCAAACCAGCCAGTGCGGCGCGGTCTACCAGTCGTTGCGCCGTATTCGCGTCCGATATCGCGTATCTTTTCGCCGTCCTCGCCCATATCCTCGGTCGGGAAAGCGCCGTTGCCGACTCTAGTCGTGTAGGCCTTGATGATACCGATCACCTCGCCGACATTTTTAGGGCTTAGTCCGATACCGCTGCAGCTGCCTGCGGTTACGGTGTTTGAGCTAGTTACGAAAGGATAAGTGCCGTGATCGATGTCTAGCAGCGTGCCCTGCGCACCTTCTAGCAAGATTTTCTTATCTGCGTCTATCGCCTCCCACACCATATGCGTGGTATCTACGATAAATTTACCCAGTGCCGTCTCGTAGCTCCTTAGCTCGCCCAAAAGCTCCTCGCGAGCAGGCGCTTTGACGCCTAAAACGTCTAAAAACGCTTTATTTGCCGCAAAATCGGCCAGAATCGCGTCGCAAAGCTTTTCGGGATTTTTTAGCTCACCGACTCGGTGTCCGCTACGGCTGATTTTGTCGCTATACGCAGGCCCTATGCCCTTGCCCGTCGTGCCGATGGCGTGCGCGCCTTTGGCTTTTTCTTTAGCTTGGTCGATTTGCGCGTGATAAGGCAAATTTAAATGCGCCTTGTCGCTGATAAACAGCCGTCCCGAAACGTCTCCAAACTGCTTTAACTCCTCGATTATCGCGGCCGGACAGAGCACGACGCCGTTGCCGATGATGTTGATTATATTTTTATGAAGTATGCCTGAGGGAACCTGATGTAGCGCGATTTTCTTGCCCTCTACGACGATCGTGTGGCCCGCGTTGTGCCCACCCTGACACCTGCACACCATATCGTAGCCGCCA
>CAURMS010000179.1:0-3419 GCA_963526085.1 uncultured Campylobacter sp.
TTTTTCAGCCTTTTTACCAAAACTAAATAACCCCATATTTTCTCCTTAAATCAAATTTTATTTGCATTATAGCTGATTAATTTGCCTCACGTACACTGAAAACAGCCGCCCAAAACCTCGCATTTCTCGCAAATTTGCACGTATATGACGCCCTCGCCCTCTATCATCTCGCCAAATGGGATTTGCGCTAGATGCTTCATCGTCCCGCCGCAGCTAGGGCAGGTCAGATACTCGGCGTCCTGCACCCACTGCGGATAGCCGCCCACGGTCGTATCAAGCTCGCTAAAGCAGCCGTAAAACGGTGGCACTTCGCCACCAAGTTTAAATTTCATACCGCACAGACGCGTCATATCCTCCTGCGAAAAGTAGCTTTCATCAAATCCTTCGCCATCATGGCTTAGTTCTATCTCGCCGTCTGGGCCGCGCTTGCAAAAATATCTGACCGAGCCGACGCAGGTCGGGCAACAGCGAAATATCGCGTCGTGCTTTAAATTTAAAAACGCAAGCCGCGGATCAGTTGCCTTTAGGCGCAGCATATCGAGTATCTCGCAGCCGCAAAACTCGCACTTTTGCCCCGTAGGCTCGCCGATCTGCACGGCATCGTCCACGCTTTGATTTGAGTTTAAATTTGCGCCTTGGCTCGCGCGCTTGCCATCTTTTACGCGTACCGCAGTAAGACATTTATCAAAAACGAGAGATTTTCGCTCGCCTGTCTCGTCAAACGCCCATCCGCCGATTTTTGCGTAAAACTCGGTGCCCACATAGAGCTTTTTACGCCACGGCCTCGGGTTTTTATATAGCTCGTAAAAAAGCTGCGTCGTCTGCTCGCCGCCCTGCCACGCAAGCGCGCAAAGAAGGTGATTTAGCACGTTTTTGGAGTTATCTTCTAGCGAGTTTAGTTTTGTTATGAGTGCGTCTTTTACGTCGTCCGGCGCGCCGAAGTAGAGCTCTGGCGGATAGTAGATTTCCTTTGCCGCTGCGGCTCTTGCGATCCTTGGGTCGTGGATGCCCAGCAGGCTAAAAAGCGCCCAAAAATCATTGCAAATCTCATCCCATTTTTCGATCTCGTCGATACGATCCGCGATTTTTAAGATCATCGCTTCTACTTCGTCCGCGCTTAGATTTAAAATTTCATCCCGCCTCTGCCTTTGGCTGCACGAGTGGCAGATGCCGTCGAAATATATCGTGTTTTCGCCGCATTTTGGACATAGATGAGCGCTCATATTTGCTCCTTTGGGTTAAATTTCGTCAAATTTTATCAAATTTTGCAGCATTTGGCGAGCGAGCACGGTTTTAAATTTGACTCCGTTTGCCTGCGCCAAATTTATCTATATCCGTAAATTTTTAGCCCGCTTTCGTCTATTTCATAGTCAAATTTACCCGCCTTCGTAACGGCCTCTAGTACCGCTTCAAGCGGATTTGGGATAAAATTTGAGGCAAGCTTTTCGGTTCTGTTCATACGCGTTTGCTCGTAAAATTTAGGCACGAAAACCCAGTGCAAGTCTTTAAACAAAATCGCTCTGTTTGTGTAGTCAAAATACCCATTCTCCAGGCACCCAAAGCCGCAGATGAGCGTGATCTCTTCGCCGCTTGATAGTAGTTTTATGCGTAAGCCCTTGCACTCCGAGGCATCTAAAATTTCGCAGAGTTTAAGCCATTTTGCGTCGTTCATCAGCGACGTGAGGCGGAACGCTTTTTTATCTAGTCTTTTTTGATAAATTTCATATTTTTCGTTTAAATTTTGCATGATACTCCCGGGCGCCGATAAATTTGTATTTAAATTTAGAATAAAGTTTGAGAGAAATTTAGGCGGGCAACTTCTCGCCTAAATTTGCAGATTAGGATTAAAAGCGAAATTTAGCATCGTCCGTCAAATTTCGCCTACTAAATTTACTCTACGGTCACGCTTTTAGCGAGGTTTCGCGGCATATCTACGTCGTTGCCCAGCCTCACGGCGATTTCCAGCGCAAAAAGCTGCAAGATGATCATCATCTCGAAAAACTCGCTCATCGGGTGAGCTTGCTTGCTAGTTTTGATAAAATCGTCGCTAAGCTCGAACTCCTCGGGGCTGATAGCAAGTATATAGGCGTCGCGAGCGGCTAGCTCCTCGACGTTGCTCTTGGTTTTGTCGTAGAGTATGGTTTTTGGCATTAGCGCGATCGTAAAGAGCCTCTCGTCGGCAAGTGCGATAGGGCCGTGCTTCATCTCGCCCGCAGGATAGCCCTCGGCGTGCAGATAGGAGATCTCTTTGAGCTTTAGCGCGCCTTCTAGCGCTAGCGGGTAGAATATATCTCGCCCGATAAAAAAGAAGCCGTGGCCGTGCAAATAGTGCTTGGCTAGGCGGCGGATGCGCTCTTGCGGCTCTTTGCTGATATTTAAAATTTGCGGAACGTGCAGGAGTGCTGCGATCTCGTTTTTTAGCTCGTCTTTGCTTATTGATGCCTTAGCCTGCGCGATTTGCAGCGCTAGCATCCATAGCGTCACGACCTGCGTCGCGAAGGCTTTGGTGCTAGCTACGCCTTTTTCGATACCCGCGCGAGTTAGCAGAGTGTCGTCCGCTAGGCGCACGATCGAGGAGTTATCGACGTTGCAGATGGCTAGCGTCTTTAGACCTGCTTGCTTGGCGATTTTTAGCGCTTCTAGGGTGTCGGCGGTTTCGCCGCTTTGCGAGATGACGATAAAAAGAGCGTTTTTGTTTAGTTTTGGGCGTCTATAACGAAATTCGCTTGCGATCTCGACCTTGGCTCTCGTGTCTGCTAGCCTCTCAAAAAGATAGCTAGACGTAAGAGCTGCATGATAGCTCGTGCCGCATGCGCAGATCACGATATCATCGATATTTTGTAGATACTCGTCGGTTAAATTTTCAAGCCCGACGGCATCCTCTTTGACGCGTCCCATTAGCGTTTCGCTTACGACTGCGCTTTGTTCGTAAATTTCTTTTTCCATAAAAAAGCGGTAGCCCTCTTTTTGCGCATAGCTTTTATCCGCAGGCAGCGCGGCAAAGCTCGGGCTTAGTTTTTTTGCGTCCTTAAAAACCGCGATCTCATCTAGACTTACAAAACCGTAGCTTTTGTCGTCTAAGTAGCATACTTCTTTGGCTAGGCCGATCAGCGGGGCGTCAGAGGAGGCGAAAAATACCTCTTTGCCCTCGCTTTTGCCGATAGCTAGCGGCGCGGCATCCTTGGCGAAGAAAATTTTCCCGGGAGCCGTTTTGGTGATCAGTAGCGTCGCGTATGCACCGTGTAGGCGCGCTACCGTGGCTTCGTATGCCTTAAAAGGCTCGCCGATGGTTTTTAAATTTTCCTCAAAAAGATGCACGATGACTTCGGTATCGGTTTGGCTAAGGAAGCTAACGCCCTTTGCTTCAAGCTCCTCTTTTAGCTCTTTGTAGTTTTCGATGATGCCGTTATGTACGACGA
>CAURMS010000180.1:0-3412 GCA_963526085.1 uncultured Campylobacter sp.
AGCACAACCTTGCCAAGGTTGGGGTCGCGAGTTCGAATCTCGTTTCCCGCTCCATTTTTTTCTTACTATTTTTTCCCATTTTTTTATTTTCTTCAGATTTAGCACTTTGGCCGATGTATTGCGTTTCAAACGGCAAAATCACGCTTGCGGACTTGGGCTTTACGGACAAAAGCGACGAGATTTTAAATTTAGGCGAAAACAAAGCCGCAAAAATAAATTCGCGAGACTTAGCTGAAATTTTAAAAAAACACGAGCTAGAGCTTGAGGATAAAAGCGGCGGAGAGACGATATTTGTCAAAAACTGCGATGCATTAGCTCTCGTTCAGCGTGCCTTTTTGCAAGAGGTTACGGGCGAGTTTAAGGGGCTGCAATTCGTCAAATTTCCGCTCATCGAGCCTCAAAACGAACTTCCTAAAAATTTCCACGAATACAAATTCGATAAAATTTACGTAAATAAAATCAATCCAAAAGGCAGCTTCAGGGCTAGTTTTATCACGCCAAACGGCTCGCAGCCAAGTGTTTTTTTTAGATATGAAGTTAGCGCGAAAATGCCTGTTTTGCGGGCTACTAAGCCACTCGCAACGCGCCAGATGCTAGGTATAGACGACTTTGCGAAAGACTGGGTCGAGCTTGGCGAGTTTAGCCCCGACATGATGAGCGAAGCTCCAAACGCGAGGCTAGCGACGAAGCAAAACATAAAAAGCGGCGAAGTGCTGCGACTGAGGCAGTTTACACCGTTGCCGCTCATCAAAAAAGGCGAGCGCGTTAACGCCGTGCTTAGCGACGGGGCGCTCAGTATCATAGTCGAAGTCACCGCGCTAGAAAACGGCAATCTAGGCGAGACCATCAAGGTCAAAAACAACGATAAAAAGGTTTTTAGTGCTCAAATCGTCTCAAAAAAACAGGTGATGATAAGATGAAAATTTTTCTAGGTATCAGCGGCGCAAGCGGCGTAAATCTGGGGCTAAAGCTTGCCTGCGAGATAGCAAAAAGAAGCAAGCTGCATCTGTGCGTGAGCAAAAACGCTATGAACGTGCTAGAAAAAGAGCTAAATTTTACGGATTTTTTTTATAAAAACGGTGCGACGGGTTTAAAATTTAATACAAACCAAAATAGTGCCAAATTTGATAAAAATCACGAAGACGCCAAATTTTTAAATTTTAGCTCCGCTCAAGGCGAGCTGGACTTTGAATGCGGGGATAAGCTGCAAAATAAAAACAGTAAAGTTGCGTATAATGCACAAGATTTAAAATTTGACGCTTTGGATAACTGCGCTCTTGACGACACAAACGGGCAAAATTGTAAATTTGACGGCGGAGAGAAAAACGAGCGACAAGACGCTCAAATTTTAGGTAAATTTGATAGCCGTAAATTTCAAGACAAAAGCGAATTTGATAAAAACCGCGCTCAAAAAGACGAAATTTATCAAATTTGGCAAGATTTACAAAATCACGCCGCCATCCACGATGACCCTGATCTCGCCGCGGCTCCTAGCTCGGGATCGTTTGGCATAGACGCTACTATCGTCGCGCCCTGCTCTATCAACACGCTAGCTAAAATCCACGCAGGCTTTGCCGACACGCTGATAACTCGCGCCGCCGCAGTCGCGCTAAAAGAGCGAAAAAGGCTAGTTTTGGGCGTTAGAGAGATGCCGTTTTCTACGCTTGCGCTTGAGCACGCTGCCAAGCTCTCTGCGCTGGGAGCTGTTATAGCACCGCCGGTTTTGGGCTATTATTCTGGTCAAAATAGCCTTGAGGATATGGAAAATTTCATCATCGGCAAGTGGCTTGATCTGCTCGGGTTAGAGCATCAAATTTACAAAAGATGGGGCTAAAAACAGCTGCGCCATTCGCAAGATAAAGTCCTGTTTTAGGCATAAAATAGTAAAATCATCCTTTAAAATTTAAAGGCGAAAAATGAAAGCTTGTATCTATCCCGGCACCTTTGATCCCGTCACAAACGGCCATCTGGACGTCATCAAGCGCGCGACTAAAATTTTCGATAAAGTCATCGTCGCGGTTGCGGCTAGCGAGAGCAAACAGCCTTATTTTAGCTTGGCTAGACGCGTAGAAATGGTAAAAATCTCAACGGCGGATCTAAAAAACGTCGAGGTCGTAGGCTTTGATAACCTGCTCATTGATTTTGCTAAAAGCTGCGGCGTAAACGTCGTGATCCGCGGACTTCGCGCGGTCAGCGACTTTGAGTACGAGCTACAAATCGGCTACGCAAACGCCGTGCTTTGGGATGAGCTCGAGACGGTTTATCTGATGCCGAGCCTGCAAAACGCCTTTATCTCAAGCTCGATCGTGCGCTCCGTTCTTAGCCATAACGGCGATGTTAGCAAGCTGGTTCCGGGCGAAATTTTAGAAACTTTGAAAGGCTAAATTTGTATATTTTATTTGAAGGTATCGACGGCGCGGGTAAAAGCACGCAGATAGCGCGACTGGCGGCAGCTTACCCGCAAGTAATCGTGACCAAAGAGCCGGGCGGCACGAAGCTTGGCGAAAATTTACGCGAGATTTTACTAAAGGAAAACGATCTGGATAAAAGGGCTGAAATTTTACTATTTTTGGCCGATAGAGCCGAGCACTTCGGTAAAATAATAAAACCCAACTCAGACAAGATGATTTTAAGCGACAGAGGGTTTGTCTCCGGTATGGCTTATGCGCTGGCGGGCGGAAATTTTAGCTTTGAGGAGCTTTTGAGCTTAAACAAGTTTGCTCTGCAAGGAAATTTTCCGCAAAAAATAGTATTTTTTAAAGCGGACGAAAACACGCTAAGATCGCGTCTAAATTCGCGCGCGCAGATGGACGGCATAGAGGCTCGCGGGTTTGGTTATCTGCTAAGAGTGCAGGACGCGATGGAGGAAATTTTGCAAAAACTAGGCGTCCGCTACGTCACAATAGGCGCCGCCTGGGACGAAGAAAAAATAACGAATTTGATAAAGGAGTTTATAAATGATTAGCGCATTAAGGGGGATGAAGCACGTTTTGCCGCCCCAGTCGGGACTTTATGAGAGGATAATCAAGATCTGCGAAGAGGTCGCGAAAAACTACGGATACGAGTTCGTGCTGGCTCCGCACCTGGAGCAGACGGCACTTTTTCGCCGCAGCGTCGGGGAGAGTAGCGACATCGTGGGTAAGGAGATGTATCAGTTTGAGGACAAAGGCGGTAACGACGTTTGTCTGCGCCCTGAGGGGACGGCCGGCGTCGTGCGTGCCTTTATCGAGGCTAAATTTGACCGCGCGGGCGGCGTGAGACGGTACTTTTATCACGGTTCGATGTTTCGCTACGAGCGCCCGCAAAAAGGACGTTTACGCGAGTTTCATCAGTTTGGCTGCGAGTGCTTCGGCGAACCTAGCGTTTATGAGGACGCGAGCGTTATTTTGATGATAAACGAGATATTTTTGCG
>CAURMS010000181.1:0-3392 GCA_963526085.1 uncultured Campylobacter sp.
GGTTGAGGATGCGGGGCTGGTTTTCATCGGACCTACCGCCGACGTCATCCGCAAAATGGGCAATAAAAATATCGCTCGCTATCTGATGAATAAAAACGGTATCCCTATCGTGCCCGGCACCGAAAAGCTAAACAACGAAACGATAGAAAATATCAAGCTCTACGCCGAGCGCATCGGCTATCCCGTCATCCTAAAAGCTAGCGGCGGCGGCGGCGGACGCGGCATACGCGTAGTGTGGAAAGAAGAGGAGCTAGAATCTAGCTTTGAAAGCTGCACGCGCGAGGCCAAGGCGTTTTTTAACAACGACGAAGTTTTCATGGAAAAATACGTCGTAAATCCGCGCCACATCGAGTTTCAAATTTTAGGCGATAAATACGGCAACATCATCCACCTAGCCGAGCGCGACTGCTCGATCCAGCGCCGCCACCAAAAGATCCTCGAGATAGCGCCGAGTCCGACGATGAGCGAAAGCCTGCGAAAGAGCATGGGCGTGACCGCAGTCGCAGCCGCAAAGGCCGTAAACTACACCAATGCAGGCACGATCGAGTTTTTACTCGATGACTATAACAACTTTTACTTTATGGAGATGAACACCCGCATCCAAGTCGAGCACGGCGTGACCGAAGAGATCACGGGCGTGGATCTCATCGTGCGTCAAATTCGTATCGCGGCGGGCGAGATCCTAGATATGGAGCAAAGCGACGTCATAACGCAGGGCTTTGCGATCGAGGCGCGTATCACCGCAGAGGACGCATGGCAAAACTTTATCCCAAGCCCTGGCGAAATCAGCGGCTACTACCCTGCTCTAGGCCCTTCCGTTCGCGTGGATAGCCACCTATATAAAGACTATCAGATACCGCCGTTTTATGATAGCTTGCTAGCTAAACTCATCGTCCGTGCCCCTAGCTACGATCTAGCCGTAAATAAACTAAAACGCGCTCTAGATGAGTTTACGATCGAGGGCAGCGTCAAAACCACGATACCGTTTTTGCTCAGCATCAGCAAGGAGCGCGACTTTAGGCGAGGATTTTTCGATACGTCATACGTCGAAAACAAGATGCCTACCCTGCTAGAAAAGATGAAAACCAAAGACAACGAGGACAACGAAGAGGTGATCGCCGCCATCGCCGCCGCGATACAAAGAGTAAAAGACGCCAGAAAATTTAAAGAGGAGCATGCGGATGAATGATTTTTTCGATAGTTTAAAGGATATAAAAAAAGAGCTTCAAAAGGAGCAAAATGCAAATTTGAGCTCAAATTCCGCCGCCAAAAACGCCGCAAAGCAAAATTTAAAGCCTGAGCCAAAAACTTTCAGCAAAGAAGAAGCCATCGCGCACAAAGAGCAAAATTTACGCGACGAGTTTCTAGCCTACGTCAAGGACGCGGATATCAAAAAGTGCTAGTCGTGCCGTTTTCCACCCTGCCCAGCCCCTGCCCCTACCTCAAGGACAGGGACTCACGCATGGAGTATCGCTACATAGACGGCTGCGACTTTGCCGTAAACGACGCTCTAGCTAGGCGCGGCTTTAGGCGCTTTGGCAAATATTTCTCCAAGCCAAACTGCACGGGTTGCCGCGAGTGCGTAAATATCAGGGTTGATGCGCTAAGTTTTAAATTTAATAAATCCGCCCGCCGCACGATGCGTAAAAATGAAAACACCAAGATCATCCTCACAAAGCCGCTCCTAGACGACGCACACGTGGCGCTATACAAAAAATACCACAAATTTATGCAAGGAAAGCGCGAGTGGAAGTATTACGAGCTGGACTTTCGCCGCTACTACGAGCTCTACGTCGCGGGGCACGCGGAGTTTGGCAAGGAGATTGCGTATTTTGCCGGCGGCAGGCTCATCGGCGTCGATCTAGTCGATATCCTTAGCGACGGTATCTCAGCGGTTTATTGTTATTATGATCCTGATTTTGCAGATCTTAGCATCGGTAGATACTCGCTCTATCAGCAAATTTTATTAGCCAGGCAGCTAAATTTACGCTGGATATATCTAGGCTACTACGTCAAAGACTGCCCTAGCCTAGCTTATAAAGCCGGCTACAAGCCCTATGAGCGTCTGTGCGAATACGTCCCGCTAGACGAAACGCCCGTGTGGGAAAAAGCGGAATAAAAAATGCTTTCAAGTGCGTTTTATAAAGGCAAAATTTGATAAAAGTAAGTCAAAATCTAGAATCTCTAAGCATAGAAACCTCGGACGCCGATCTGTTTTTCGAGCTGCAAGCGCTCATAAAGCGAAACTTCGCCAAGACGCTGGGGCAAAAAGGCAAAGTGATGTCGTTTTACGACGAAAACGAGAAGGTTCAGCGCAAATATTTCGTCAAATTTCTAAAAAAACTCTGCCAAAGATACGAGCTAAAAAATGTAAATTTAAACTTCGCCGAGTATAAAACCATCAAACTGCACTACATCCAACCAAACTCGCTAAAAGCCATGGTATTCGTCGATGTCGCCTTCGTGCGGAGCGGCGCGATATTTAGCTTCGATCGCTCAAACGAATCCTTTATCTCGCACATCATTAGGGGCTTTGAGTCAAAGCAAATTTTATCCGCCGAGGGTCAAATCGCCCTAAATATCGCAAATTTGGGCGAATGCGCGCAGCTTGAGGAGCTGTTTAACAAGAGCGAATACATGAAATTTTCGATCATCTTTAACTACAACGAAGAGGAATTTGAAAAATTTAAAAAACAGATCAAAATCTGCGCCAAGAAAAACGAGGCCAAATTTGCCGCGCTGGCTAGCCTTTTTGAGGATCATTTTACCGTGCTTGGGTGTGATAAAAACGATAGCTTTGAGGAGGTGCGAAACCGCTATCTCGAGCTTGTTAAAGCCTACCACCCCGACTTTCACACCGCGCTTAGCCCCGAGCTTTTGGACGAGTGCAAAACGCAGTTTCAGCGTATCCAAAACGCTTACGAGAGTTTGAAGCCATATTTTAAGGAGCTGGAATCGGGAACGGAGAAAATCTGATTTTTCAAATTTGAGTAAATTTGACGCTAAATCAAATTTACATTTTAGTCACTATCGCTTTTGAGAATATTTTTGACGACATCGCTAATCTATACATTATTATTGCAAAATTTAAAAGCGCGAGCCGCATCCAAAACCTGCTCAAATTTGCGTCGCGTGCGGCAAATTTGCCACGCTCCAAGCGTCAAATTTTACTTCCCTGATTGCAGCAGATAGGTCTTTTTACGCTCGCTGGAGCTGCCGATATTTAGCGCGAGGCGGTATTTGGTTATCGTGCGGCGGACGACCTCGACGTTAAATTCCTTTTTTATAAACTCTAAAATTTTTAGGTCGCTAAGCGGCTTGGCGGGGTTTTCGTTGCGAACGAGATTTGCTACGAAGTCTTTGATAGCCTTATTTGAGACGTCCTCGTCGAT
>CAURMS010000182.1:0-3385 GCA_963526085.1 uncultured Campylobacter sp.
CTTTATAAAAACAAAACCTCTCGTCAGTTTGGTTTTGTTTACGCATAGCTTTAAATTTAGCCAAATTTTCCTCGTTTAAAAAATAATCTTTTTCTTTTTGCGCGCGTGCTTCTAGGATTTCTATTGCTTTTGCGAGCGCTGCTTTTCTATCTGCGTGAGGCGACGCAAACTCCTGTAAAAACATAGCTTCATAGACGTTTGCCTTGCTCCACTCAAGCGATTTCGCTGCGATATCTTGCTGCTTTTTGATATCGCAAAACGCGTATGGATTTACCACGTCGCCCACTAGCTTGATAAACGCTCCTATCGCGCTTTTGACCTCAAAAAATCTACCGTCGTCCAAATTTATAACCTCTCTTAGCAAGATTGCGCGGTTTTTAGCGTTATAAAACCAAAACACCGCATCGTCGCGCAGGCCAAGATCGTAAGCGCGAGCCGAAAGCACGAAAAGTGTCATCGGCGTAACCATCTGCGGAGCGTCTTGCACGATCTTTTCCGCGCTCCTAAAGTCCTCTAGCGTGCCGCTTTTTAGCAACCCATCTATCTTGTCATAAACCTTTACGTAGTCGGCTTTGCCGTCATTTGCCGAGTAGTACGGCGTCACGTAGATATCGATGCTCGTTACCTTGCCGTCGTCAGCCACCGATGCCGCCGCCGCAACAAAACAAAACGCCGCTAAAAAACGTAAAATTTTCATTTTTATCCTTTAAATTTGATTTTGTGTAGTTTATCAAAATGTCGTTTTATGTTAAATTTGCACTTGTAGCGCAGGTGTGCGTTTTGCAGATTTGATTGCTGGCGTATGTATTAAATTTTGATATCCAGCGGTTGGCTTCTTTTGTTTTATGTTTGGTATGGGCAATAAAATTGGCGCAGGATAATAATTTGCTTGGGTTTGGTCGATTGAGCTTATGAAGCGAGACTTGCGAAATAGGATCACGCATGAGCCGGATCCGGCTGAGGGGTGCTGTGGGTGTAGTAGGTAGTTTTTATAAAGCTTTGGATAAAAATTTAATTTTTTGTGATTGTCCTTATTGATATACTTTATCAGCTCGGTTTTGGGTTTGCTAAGTAAATTTAGGTCCGAGCCTGATATTTTTATAAAATCGATTTTTTATATTTTCTTTCGTAAATTTTACACGCTTCGTTAAATTTAACGAAGGCCTTTTGTTATCATCAGGCACTAAATTCTCTTAAATAAATCCATCCTCGTTTTTAGATAAATTTCGACGCTTACGGACGTTAAGTCGTTTGGTTTTATTGGAATGTTGGTTGAATTGGAGCTAAATTTAACCCTGAAGTTTTCGCTTCAGGGTTAAAAAACTGTGGCTCTATCTACACTAGCCAGAAGCCTGGCTGTATTATATGCTCTGATTGCGCATATGTTACATATGGGTTATTTGCAGATACGTATCGCCGCCTTCGGTTATTATGTTGCCGTTTAGCAGGTCGAAATTTGACAATCCCGCAAGCTTTACGAGATTATCTCCGTTGCTTACGGTTTTATCGGCATCGACATCCCTTACTAGATATGTTTCGTTATTGTAGTAGACTGCATACATAGTATTTGTGTCGGTAGAGCCTAGAGAGTCTAGGGCTGCATTTATGGCTTCTTTTAGATCGGTCTTGCCGTTTGCGGCATTTTGATCTATCTTGACGAAATTTGCAACTGCGCTACCCAGGCTTATCTTATCGCCTCTGCTTGCGTCGGTTATGGTTACATATTTGCTAGCATCGGCGTCTGTTTTAGCTAAGCCTAGGATAAACGTATCGTTACCCGCTCCGCCGCTGATTTCAAATTTCTTATTAGCAGTTAGAGCTGTAGTTGTGATAGTGTCATTGCCTGCACCTAGGTTTACGGTTACGTCTTTGGTTTGGGTTATCGTAAACGTTACTTTATCGTCGCCTTTGCCGCTATCGACTAGTTTTAGGTTTTTAGAGCCGATCTCTATCTCGTCTTTGGTTTTTGAACCTTTTACGGTATTTACGTTATCATTAAAAATAGCTCCGTCTATGGTGGTTATTTTTGTAGTTCCGCTTGCATTGTCGTATTCGCTTAGGTCGATTGTTTTTAGACTCGGGATCCTTAATCCATTAACCAAGAATTCGGTATCCATACCCGCTGATATAATATGTCCTGGATTTGTTATCCCCCCTTTAACAACTATGGTTTCTATATAGTCGTGGATATAGGAGTGTATTCCGCCGAACATATTTGTTAAATTTGCTACAAAAGTTTTTAGATTTGGATTACCGTTACCATAGCCGGTATCTATGTAAGCAAATACTGGAGAAGCGCTATACCCATTGACTGTTACACTCTCCCCCGCTTGTATTTCGATCGAGTCGGAATAGTTATTGATGGGGGCTGTAACATTGGATAAATTGAGTGTTACATCTCGACCATTTACATGTCTTAGGTCTACGGTCTGCAGATAGGTGTCTGTTCCTGTATCTATCGTAACATCTTTTTCTCTGGATTTGACGCTACCTAGTTTTAGTGCTTTTAGGCCGCTCACTTTAATGTTTACGTTGCCTTTTTCGGTAAAGATAGGTTCTAAAAAATTGGCGGTAGAATTTGCACCACTACCTTTTATCTCGATATTTATATCTTCTGCAGCATTAATGCCTTTTACGTCTAATGTTTTTTGTCCGTAAGCTTTAAAATTTACATTTTTGACGCTAGCATGGTCGGTAAGACCCGTACCGGTGCCGATACCATACTTATGGATTGTTGAATCCTCTGTCCCTATCTTTACTCTAGCATCGGCTACGTTCGTATTTAGATTGATATTTACGTCGCTTTTCTTGCTGTTATCATTGGTATTAAATCCTCTTAGCCAGCCTATATCGACTGTTTTTTGGTTATTTGTCGTTATGTCGATATTTCCGCCTAAAGACTCGTAGTTTGCTAGCTTTAGAGTAGAATCGGTTATACCTGAAGCTGCGTTAGCGTTTATACTTAGACTCTTTGATTTTACGGCTACATGTGTTTCATCGATTCTTATAGGACTAGGTTGATAGCCTATCTCAGCTAAGGCGCCCGCTACGGTTGCAGTCGTATTAAATTTAGCATCTCCGCCTACGTTAATCTTTTCCCAATCGGTTATCGGGCTAAAGACCGTTATCGGCGTTACGCTCATTTTGAGTGTTTTATAGCCGCTAGCGTTTACGTTTAGATTGCCAGTGACATCTAAATTTCCGTTCGTTTGTATCACTGCGTCTGTTATGCCTGCGTCAGCGCTATGGTTTAATGAGAAATTCCTAGCCTTTATGCCGCCGGTTACGCTAGTATCGGTCGATACGGTCTCTTTGGCGTAGATTGCACTCGACCCCTCCTGCGTAAATTTACTAGTCAGACTTACATCTCCCGCTGCGGTTATAT
>CAURMS010000183.1:0-3281 GCA_963526085.1 uncultured Campylobacter sp.
AATTAAACTTTATTCAAGTATTTTTAGGGGAAAATGGTGGGATTAAAATGTGTTTTGCTCACGCTACGTTTTTTGTGGTCCTTAGTTACACTAATATTAAGCTTTTTTAGATTTTCATTTAGAAGTTGATTTGCTTAAATACATTTGCAACACTGGTTTATATTAATAATATTTTTTAATAATCTTATAATTATTTTTTGGTAAAATGTGAAATAATTTTTTAAAAAGGAAAAACTATGAACAAATTTATGTTATCAATGTTGGCATGCGCTTCGATGGTATTTGCCGCTATAAATTTAAATACCGCTACAAAAGAGGAGCTTATGAGCTTAAACGGCATTGGTGCAGCAAAGGCTGATGCTATTATTGAATACAGAAAAACAAACAAATTTGAAAGCATAGAGGATATTAAAAACGTAAACGGTATCGGCGATAAGACTTTTGAAAATTTAAAAGGCGATATCTCTACGAGCGGCACGAGCGTAATACCTACAAGCGATAAAGTATCCAAAAAGGCAAAAGAAGTCAATGATGTGACCGACAAAGTAAAACAGGGCAAAAAAGAAGTCGCTAAAAAAACAAAAGATGTAGAAGACAAAGTAGCTGCGCCTGTAAAAGATGTGGATAAATCTAAAACTGACATAGAAGAAAAGGCTTCTAAAAACATCAAAAATAAAGTAAAGTCCGGCAAAGATAAAATAGAAAAAGATATTGATGACGTTAAGACTAAGGCAAAATCTTCAAAGAAAAAAGTTGAAGAAAGCGGAGTTAAGGAAGTCGAAGCTAAAAAGCCTACAAAGAAAAAATCAGAATAACATTATATTATTTTCAGCTCAAATTCGGGCCTATAAATTAAACTGCGTAAATCTGTTTTTGACAAATCATCAGAAAGGATTTACGTGAAAATATCTCCTGCTGATTCTATAACCTTGCAATTAACCAAATCGACTAAAGTTGCGCTATCTATACTGAGGCAAATGCAAAATTTAAGTTCTACATTAGATATAATTTAAGATATTAATAGCTAATTGCTATTGGCAAATGCTAATAAACGATAATAAACAAAATTTTATCACGCGCTATTTACCCGTAGGTAGCCGTAAAGGTCATATATTAAAATACCAATATGGCGTCATGACTGGCAATGCAAACCAGCGCTATGCGTGCGGGTTTATGTGCTTAATCAAAATATCTAAATTTTCAAAACATCGCCATCAAATTTAGATTTCCACTTTTTAACTAAAATTTTGCCGGGTAAATTTATAAACAAAAAATCAGTAAATTTTGTTAAAAACATATCTTATACGCCAAATTTTGCACCAAGCATTGTTTTTAAAGGTTAAAAAGATATAATCTGTGCATTATTCTAAAACAAACAAAATTTAATAAGGCGACCAAAGGGTGGAATTTAAAAAAGTTTTAAATTTTTTATCTGTTTTTATGGCGGCGTTTGTGCTTAGCGGATGCGCGGCGAAGGCTAAATTTGATGTTCCGCAGATTGTAAATTTCGATAAACGCGAGTTTGAAGTGATTTCACAAAGCGGCTCAAATTTGCTCTATATTTCGCACGAAAAAGAGGACTATTATTTTACGATGATAAACTCCATGGGCACTCCGCTAGCTAGGCGAGTTTTGAGACCAAACGGCGAATTTGAAACCGTCGGTTTTTTACCTCCAAATAGCGCCTACAACGAACTTTTTGTAAAGATTCTAGGCGCCATAAAATCAAATCAAAAAGAGGCCGTCATAACAGTAAATAACGAAAATTTTAAGGTAAGATCTCTTGATATACGTTAGCAAGCCCGCCATCATCAGCGCAGCCGGAGCCGACGCAGAGGAAAATTTTGCAAATTTATGCGGCGAAAAGAGATTTTTGAGCGTTTGCGAAGGCTTTAGGGCTGATAAAAGCTTTATCCTTGGCAAAGTCGGTGTGCAGCTGGCTAAATTTAGCCAAAATACGCCAAAATACCTGCAAACGCGCACGAACGCTCTAGTTTTAAGTGCGCTTTTGCAGATAGATAAAGATGTGCTAGATGCTATCAAAAAGTACGGCAAAAATCGCGTCGGCGTAGTCGTAGGTACGACTACTAGCGGCGTGGAGGAAAACTACGAAACGTTTAAGGATTTTGCTGCGACCGGTTTTTTCGACGCTTCAAAATTTGGTATAAACCGAAATTCTCTAGCCAATCCGTCTGAATTTATCGCTGATTTTTACGGGCTCAGCTCGGTTGCATTTTCCGTTTCGACCGCCTGTACCTCGGGAGTCAAGGCGATCATAACGGCAAAAAGACTGCTGGAGTCGGGCATCTGTGACGCCGTGATCTGCGGCGGTGTGGATAGCCTAAATACACTAACGATAAACGGCTTTAATAGCCTGGGTATCCTAAGCGCGCGCGAGACCAATCCGTTTTCTAAAAATCGCGACGGCATAAATATCGGCGAAGGTGCGGCGTTTTTCGTGGCGAGCAGAGATGAAATCTCAAGCGTAGTTATCGCAGGCGAGCACTCAAACTGCGACGCGTTTCATATGACGCAGCCTGATTTTAGCGGACAGATGCAAACAAAGTGCGTGCAAAAGGCGCTGCAGGCGGCAAATTTAAGCGGCGTGGATTATATAAATTTACACGGTACCGGCACGCAGGCAAACGATAAGATCGAGGCAAAGATCGTGCATTCGCTCATGCCGAGCGTTTTTGCGAGCTCCATTAAACCTCTGGTTGGCCACACGTTAGGAGCCGCAGGAGCCATCGAGAGCGCGCTTTGCGCCATGCTTTGCGCTAGTGGAGAAACTGCACTGCCGCCGCACGTTTACGACGGCGTTTACGACGATGAGATAAAGGAGATAAATTTGGTAAAATTCGGCCAAAGAGCGGTCGTAAATTCGGCCATGTCGCTGTCGTTTGCATTTGGCGGCGATAATGCGGCGATCGTGTTTGGGAGGGCGAAATGAGCCTTGGGGATTATCTCCCGCACGGCACGGCGATCGTTTTTATCGACGAGGTGCTTAAATTTGAAGAGGGTCGCATAAAAACCAAAAGCTTGATAAAAGAGGATAATAAGTTTCTTTCAAACGGCAAATTCGCCATGCACAAAACCGTCGAGATGATGGCGCAGTCGCTGGGTATCTACGACTCAAAGATGCGTGAGCTAAAAGGTATGAAATTTGGCCTGGGTTTTTTGCTAGGCAGTAGAAAATTTGAGATATTTAAGCCGTTTTTAGCGGCTGGAGACGAGGTCGTCATAGATGCAGCCTGCTCGATACAAGACGCAAGCGGTTTTGG
>CAURMS010000184.1:0-3279 GCA_963526085.1 uncultured Campylobacter sp.
AAATTTATAACCCCTAGGCTTTAATCAAATTTGCAGTTAAATTTAGTAAAATCGGCAAAAATTATTCAAGACAAAATAGGCGTAGTTTAAATAAATTTTTCTTGCCCGCAAAGGAGCGGACTGGTCGTCCGTGACTGCGGCGGGTACAGAAAAATTTATTCTAAAATCCGTCGTTTATGGGGAATTATAATGTTAGTTCATATCTGCTGCTCCGTCGACAGCCATTATTTTTTGCAAAGATTACGCGCCGACCGCCCACACGAGCGTCTCATCGGCTATTTTTACGACCCCAACATCCATCCGTACAGCGAGTTTTTGATGAGGTTTCGCGACGTAAAAAGAAGCTGCGAAAAGCTGGGTGTCGAGCTCATCTGCGGCGAATACGAATACGAGGCGTGGCTAGAGGGTGCAAAGGGCCTTGAAAACGAGCCTGAAAAGGGCAAGCGCTGTGCGTATTGTTTTGATTTTCGCGTGGGAAATTCGGCCCAAAAAGCGCGCGAACTAGGCGAAAAATCTATCACCACAACGCTGCTGATGAGTCCGAAAAAGGACTTCTCGCAACTTGAAGCCGCGCTAAATAAGGCTGCTAGCGAATACGGCCTCGAATCATTTGCCGTGGACTACCGCGCTGGCGGCGGCACGAACGCTCAGTTTGAGCTCGCTAAAAAAGATAAACTTTATCATCAAAACTACTGCGGCTGTATTTTCGGACTCAGCAAACAGCGCGAGGCGCAAAAACTGCCGCTTAGCGAGCTGATGAGCGAGATTAGCGGACGAGTGATGCCAGGAGGCATCGAGGAGCGTCTGGAGCTCTACGAAAAGGTGCGCGAGTGCGAGGAAAATGGCGCGGCGTTTCATCTATCGCGTAAGTACTTTCTAAACTACCGCCTGCTGCGCGCCTACGTCAAATTTGGCGGCTCGGTCGTGCCGTCGTATTTTCTACTTTACTCGCATTTTAAGCGCGAAAACATCAAATTTAGCGTGAGCGAGGCGGCGCAAATTTGCGATGAGCTACGAGACGGCGTGACGCTGCTAAATTTAGCCAAATTTAACGAGCTTTCAGGCGAAAATTTCGCTAGCGTAAACGAGCTTTGCCGCCGGCCTATCGCCGTGTCGCGCGAGCTGGAAATCCGCCGCGAGCTGTGCGGAGAATTTAGCCAAAATCCTATAATCGTGCTGGATGAAATTCGCGCCGGCAGGTACGAAATCTACGCTAAAGATGAGCTTTATAACGATAGTCGCGAGGTTTTGGTAGCGCAAATTTGAGTGTAAATTTAGCGCGCTCGAGATAAAAAGCGATCGTCAAAATTTAGCTGCTAATTTTTCTTAAGCCAAATCAATAATCTTTTTCTTAGCAAAATTTGGCTAAAATCGGCTTTAAATTTTACTCACAAGGTTTAAAGTGATCGACATCGTTGAAATCCAAAAAATACTCCCACACAGATATCCATTTCTGCTAATCGACCGAGTTACCGAGCTCGAACCAGCCAAGCACATCGTTGCGTACAAAAACGTCACGATCGGCGAGCCCGTGTTTCAGGGGCATTTCCCGGGTCACCCGATATATCCCGGCGTTATGATCATCGAGGGTATGGCGCAAGCAGGCGGCGTACTCGCGTTTAAGAGCATGAGCGACGAGCATCAAGCGGGTATCGAAAATAAAGTCGTTTATTTTATGAGTATCGACGGAGCTAAATTTCGCCATCCTATACGCCCCGGCGATAGGCTCGAGTACCGCTTAGAAGTGCTAAAGCACAAGGGCAATATCTGGGTACTAAAAGGCGAAGCCTACGTGGACGGAACGCTAGCGTGCGAGGCCGAGCTAAAAGCTATGATCGTAGATAAATAAGCGAGCTAAAATGAGAAATATCCATCCGCAAGCCGTCGTCGAGGACGGCGCGAAGATCGGCGAGGACGTAACGATCGAGGCCTACGCCTACGTTAGCAAGGACGCGGTGCTAGGCGACGGCGTACTCGTAAAACAAGGTGCTAGGATCGTGGGCGACACGCATATCGGCGAGAGCGGTAAAATTTACAGCTACGCCATCGTGGGCGACATCCCGCAGGACGTGAGCTACCGCGCCGAGGAAAACACCGGCGTTCGTATCGGTAAAAACGCGACGATCCGCGAGTTTTGTACGATAAACTCGGGCACGCACAAAGGCGACGGGATCACGCGCATCGGCGATAACGCGTTTATCATGGCCTACTGCCACGTAGCGCACGACTGTATCATAGGAAACAGCGTCATCCTGGCAAACAACGCGACTCTAGCGGGTCACGTGGAGCTAGGAGACTACAGTGTCGTGGGCGGTATGACACCGATACATCAGTTCGTGAGAGTCGGCGAGAGCTGCATGATCGCGGGCGCTAGCGCACTATCTCAGGACGTCGTGCCGTTTTGCCTGGCTGAAGGCAACCGGGCTTATATCAGAAGCTTAAATTTGGTCGGTATCAGGCGTAGGTTTGATAAAGACACGGTCGAAGAGATAAACAAGGCATATAAATTTTTATTTAGAAAAAGCGGGGATCTAAAAGCTGCTGCTAGCGAGCTTTTAGCGAGCGCAGCGAATGAACAGGTGCGAAAAATGTGTGAATTTATCCTAAGCACTAAGCGCGGTATCCCATTGGCAAAAGGAAGAGAATAATGGCGAGAAAATGTAATTTTTGCGGCGGGGTAGAGTCTGCCGATAGGAGACTGCTGGCCGATATAGACGGGACTGCGTTTATATGTGAGCACTGCATCACTGCCGCTTACAAGGTGCTTTACGGCGAGGAGAGCCGCGAGCAAGAAAAAGAAGAGCGAACTAGAGACTATCAAAATTTGACGCCAAAAGAGCTAAAGGCAGTGCTAGATAACTACGTCATCGGTCAAGATAAAGCCAAAAAGGTCTTTAGCGTCGGCGTTTATAATCACTACAAAAGAATTTTTAGAAAAGGCGAGATCGAGGATGATACGGAGATCTCAAAATCAAATATCTTGCTAGTCGGCCCTACGGGTAGCGGCAAGACGCTGATGGCTCAGACTCTGGCTAAATTTCTAGACGTGCCTATCGCTATCTGCGACGCTACGAGTCTAACGGAGGCCGGCTATGTCGGCGAAGACGTGGAAAATATCCTGACCCGCCTTTTACAGGCCGCGGACGGCGATGTGAAACGCGCCGAGCAGGGCATAGTTTTCGTCGATGAGATAGATAAGATCGCTAGAATGAGCGAAAACCGCTCGATCACGCGCGACGTGAGCGGCGAGGGCGTGCAGCAGGCGCTTTTAAAAATCAT
>CAURMS010000185.1:0-3277 GCA_963526085.1 uncultured Campylobacter sp.
TCACCGACATCCACATGCCCGCGATGAACGGCTTTGAGATGATGAAGGAGATGATGCGCATAAAGCCAGCGCAAAAATTTATCGTCTTTACATCCTACGACACCGACGACAACCTCATCAAAAGCATCGAGCACGGCGCGGCGTCGTTTCTAAAAAAGCCCGTCGATATCGCCGCGCTTTGCCGCCTGCTCGTGGCTCTAACCTACGAAAAGGACGAAAAGCTCGTGCGCTTAAGCCCGCAAACGAGCATAAATCTCGCCAAAGAAAAGATCTACAAAAACGGCGAAGAAATTTATCTATCATTTTTGCAAAACAAGCTCTTTTGGCTCTTTGCGTATAATCTAAACAAGCTCGTGAGCTACGAGATGATCGAGGAGTTCGTCTACGAGGGCGAGCAAACGAGCAAGGGCGCGATACAAAACGTCGTACTAAGGCTGAAGCGGGAGCTGGGGGTGAGATTTAAAAATATTAGTGAGAGTGGATACATAATGCTAAGCGACGATCAAATTTAACTTTGCGGCTTGCCTCGCGAGCGTCTTTAACGGAGCTAGTAAAAATTTAGCTCGGCGGACTACCTTGTCCAGCCCACGTTAAATTTTTACGTCGCAACCCTTAAATCCATCTCACGATACTTCGCCTTGTCTTTTTTTGCACTCAAAGTTTGAAGTCAAATTTATAAATTTTAGCTCAAATTTTACTCGCCGAGACCCGCGCCTTTAAAACATAAAATTTAGTCGCTATCGTGCCGTACAGCTTAGCGATAAAATTTACTAGAAGCCCTACGGCCAAATTTAACGCGGTGCATAAAACAGAATTTGCTTTGGCGCGGCTAAATTTAATGCGACAAGACCTATTTCGCCAGCAGCTCTTTTACCGCGGCGGCCATTTCATCGACGGAACCGAACGAGGAGGTGTTTAAGAGATACTTGCCACTCACGACAAATGCCGGTACGCCTGAAATCACTGCGACCTCGTAGCCCGCGTCCCACTGCGCAAGCAGAGCCTGTGCCTTTTTGCTGGCAAGCGCCGCTTCGTATTCGCTCATGCTCACGCCCGCGGCATCCAGCGCGGTTTTGATGAACCTTTGTTTATAACTACCGCCACCAAAATCATCCTTTTTGTCGTGGATCGCTTTATAAATCGCAAATTTCGCCTTTTTAAATTTTGACTCATCGCTTAGCAGGCTCACATCGTCCTTTTCATCAAGCACGATGAGGGCTGCGAATATACCGCTCGCCGTCTGTCCGAACACGCCTTTAGTCTTTAGATGCCACGGCAAAAACTCCGTCCCTTCAAGCTTTTTCATCAGCTGCGGTGTGACCGTCCTATCAAACGCATAGCAGTGCGGGCACTCGTAGTTAAAAATTTTGACGACGCTGTTTTTCGGCACATTTAGCGGCTTTTGCAACACTTGATAATTAACGCCCTCCTCCAGCGCGTTTGCACCCGAGCCGAGCAGGCAAACGGCGGCCAAAATTCGTATAAATTTAGAAAGCATTTTCATAAAATTCCTTCGCGGTAAATTTCAAAGATTGTATAAAATAAAGGGTAAATTTGAGATTAAAGCGGACAAAGGCAAGGCAGCTCCCACAGAAAATATATAAAATAGCAGGCTACACCATCAACACCGCTTGAGCAAGCAGGCTAATTTATCGCTACAAGCTCAAGCTCAAATTTAATAGCAAGGATTGCACGCTCGCGGCTTAATTTTAAAGCATGCAATCCGCTTTAATTTAATAAATTTTATTTATCAAAGGCATGGATTATCCACTTTACGCGCTCGGTGTCTCTATGATCAAAAAATAGCGTCTTATCGGTATCAAGCGCAGCAATGGCAGCCATATCATCAGGCGCAAGCGTAAAATCAAAAATGTCGAAATTTTGCTTCATTCGCTCTATTTTTACACTCTTTGGAATGACGATGATGCCGCGCTGAATTAACCAGCGCAAAATAACCTGAGCTGAGCTTTTGCCGTATTTTTCACCGATGCCGCTTAGTACGGCGTTTTTAAATATATCGTTTTTGCCCTCGGCGAAGCTAGCCCACGACTCAAACGCGATGCCGTAGCCATCAAGCACACGCTTTAACGCTTCACGCTGAAAAAACGGGTGACACTCAAGCTGATTTACGGCAGGGATGACGCCGCTGTTTTCGCACAGATCGACGATCCGATCAGCGTAGAAGTTACTAACGCCGATAGAGCGAACAAGGCCCTCATCGCGCAAACGCTTCATCGCTCGCCACGAGCCATAAATATCGCCATATGGCTGATGAATGAGATAAAGGTCGATGTAGTCAAGCCCTAGCTTTTTCATCGACGCATCAAAGGCTTTTAGCGCCCGTTCCTCGCTTACGTCGCTCACCCAAAGCTTTGTGGTGATAAAAAGCTCCTCGCGTTTCACGCCGCCGGCTATTGCCGCTTTAACCGCCGCGCCAACGCCCTCTTCGTTGTAATAAGCCTGTGCGGTGTCGATGAGACGGTAACCCACGTCAATCGCATCCTCAACGCACCTTTGAGCCTCTGCAGGCTCCACCTGATACACTCCGTAGCCTAAAATCGGCATTTTGTTGCCGTCGTTTAAGGTTAAATACTGCATTTTTGCTCCTTGTAATTTTAATTTTTTAACTGAAGTGATTATAGTGGTTTTTAAAAAAAGGAGGTAGAACGATCCTGCAAAATCATTGCCTATTTCTGCAAATATTATAAAAAATACAAAATTTAGATCAAATTTGTAGTTAGGGTGGGGCAAAAATGTAAATTTTAGACAAAAGGAGCTTGGGAGATAAAATCAACGAGAGGTAGTAGACCTTGCCCGCACTAAATTTAAGCGCCAGTTATGGCTAAGACGTGCGCCTTAGGAGGCATGCCAAACATCCTGGAGTACTCCCTATTAAACTGCGACGGGCTCGCGTAACCGACGGCAAATGCGGCCTGCGCGGCGTCTAAATTTTGATTTATCAAGAGATTTTTTGCCTCTTCGAGGCGGATCTTTTTTTGAAACTGAAGCGGACTAAGCGCCGTAATACGCTTGAAGTTATGATATAGTGACGATGCGCTGATACCGAGCTTTCTGGCTAAAATTTCGATATTTATTGCCTCGGCGTAGTTTGATTTTATCTCTTTAGCGGCACGCGTGACGTGGTTTTCTATGGTTTCTAGCATTGCGTATTGGCGTAGAAAATCGCCGTTTTCGCCCTTTAAGAGTATGTATAAAATTTCTTTTATCGCGAGCTTTGCTAAAAATTTAGCATCGTTTGGACGCTCTAGCAAACGGA
>CAURMS010000186.1:0-3276 GCA_963526085.1 uncultured Campylobacter sp.
CGCTTGCGATTTTAGCTTTTAAGAAAAAGTACAGAGTCTCTATCCCCGCTAGATTTTTTTTGTTTAAAAATCCCAAATTTGACGCCTCACACGTGCATTTTCACGCATGCAGTTTTGGCGAAGTGCGCTCTATCGCGCCGCTAGTTAGTAGATTTAAAGACGCGGCCGCAGTCTCGGTCGTAACCAAAACGGGATTTGACGAGGCGAAAAAAATCACGCAAAATACGCGCTTTTTACCGTTTGAGATATTTCTGCCGTTTTGGCTAAAGCCTGCTAAAATCACGATTATTTTTGAGGCCGAGCTTTGGCTAGGGCTTATTTTTTGGGCTAAATTTAAAGGCTCGCGCGTCATTTTGATAAACGCTAGGATCTCTGATAGGAGCTACAAAAGCTATCTCAAATTTAGCTTTTTTTACAGATATTTGTTTAAATTTATAGATAAAATTTACGCTCAAAGTGATCTAGATAAACAGCGCCTAGAGCGGCTCGGAGCTAAAAATATCGTCGTTAGCGGCAATATAAAATCAGCTTTTTTGCCAAATCCGAGTAAAATTTATGCTAGGCCAAAAGAGCGCGTGATCGTGCTAGCTAGTACTCATGCGGGCGAAGAGGAGCTGATTTTGCGCGGGTTAAATTTGAGCGCAAACGACAAGCTGATTTTAGTTCCGCGTCATCCTGAGAGGTTCGGCGAGGCGGGCGAGATTTTGGCTAATTTTGCTGCAAAAAACGGACTTAGTTTTGCTAAATTTAGCGAAACTAAAAATTTTGATGCGCAGTGCGTGCTGGTCGATACGATGGGTGAGTTGGTAAATATTTATAAATTTAGCGACGTCGTCGTGCTTGGCGGTAGCTTCGTACCAAACGTAGGCGGACACAATCCGATTGAGGCGACGCAGTTTGAAAACGCGGTGATAAGCGGGGAGTTTATATTTAATCAAAAAGCCTTGTATAGTGCGGTTGACGGTATAAAATTTGCAAAAGCGGGCGAGATAAATGTGCTTTTACGGCAAGATTTACCCAAAGCAAAAATAGTCGCCAAAGGCGATGTGAGCGAGATTTTAAAAGATATTGAGGAAAATTTATGAAAGAAGAAAAAGCTTATAAACTACTGGCGATCCAGGAGGGCATCTCAAACAACGAGGCAAAGGAGTTGATCGACGCAGGGCTAGTTAGCGCCAAAGGGCAAAGGATCGCCGTGGCGCGCGCAATGATGAGCGCGGCGACTAAATTTAACGTGCAAAAACTGCCGCGCCCAAGCGTGATTTTTGAGGATGAAAACCTGATCGCGGTTGATAAACCAGCATTTTTAACGTCGGAAAAAGTTAGCGAAATGTATAAATTTCCGCTGCTTCACAGGCTTGATAAGGAAACTAGCGGCGTACTTTTACTCGTGAAAAACGAGGAATTTCAAAAAAAAGCGATCGAGGAGTTTAAAAACTGCCGCGTAAAAAAAGAGTACGTTGCGGCTGTAAAAGGCATCGTGAGCGAGGAATTTAGCGTAATCGAACCAATAATCACGCTAAAAAACAGGGGCGGCGCGTTTTCTAAGATCTCGCCAAACGGCAAAGAGGCCTTTTCGCACGTAACTCCAGTGATTGTCGCCGGCAAAAAAAGTCTCGTAAAAGTCGAAATAAAAACGGGCAGAACGCATCAGATCAGAGTGCATCTAAATCACGCTGGATATGGGATCGTAGGAGACGAAAAATACGCTAAAAATAAATCCGCGAGAATGTATCTGCATGCCTATAAAATCGAGCTTCTGGGATATAAATTTAGGTCAAATTTGAGTAGTGATTTTAATAGGCTCGGTTTTGAAATTTCAAGAAATTTTGAGATTTAAAGAGCGATAAAGCTTAAATTTAATAAAATACGCGCTTTAGCTATAAATGTAAATAAAAGGTAGAATGTGTTTGAACAAATCAGCGAGTCGTTTCGTTTAGCCGTTAGTAAAATTCGTTTCGTAGACGATGAAAAAGCGCTAAATAACGCGCTTGACGTGCTTAAAAAAGCACTACTAAAAGCCGATGTTCATCACAAAGTTACCAAAGAGTTGCTAGCTCTCATCGAGGCTGATCTAAAGCAAAGCGGAATAGGCCAAAAGCAGTTTTTAGATGCGATAAAGTCAAATTTGACGAAGGTTTTAACCGCGCCGGGCAATCAAGGCTTTGTCTTTGCGCCCGTGGCTCCTACGATCGTGCTAATGGCTGGCTTGCAAGGTAGCGGAAAAACCACTACGACGATAAAGCTGGCAAATTATCTAAAGCTTAGAAAGAAAAAAGTTTTGGTCGCGGCGTGCGATTTGCAACGCTTGGCAGCCGTCGAGCAGCTTCGCCAGCTTTGCGAAGCAAACGAGATAGAGCTTTTTAGCATAGAAAACGAAACCGATCCGCTAAACGTAGCCAAACAAGCGCTAGCTAAGGCAAAAAGTGGGCTTTACGACGTGCTTTTGGTTGATACCGCAGGACGCCTAGCGATAGATGAAGCTTTGATGAAGCAGATAAAAGACATCAAATCAGCACTTGATCCGCATGAAATTTTCTACGTAGCAGACGCCATGAGCGGACAAGACGGCGTAAAAACGGCAAGCACGTTTAATGACGCGCTAAAAATAAGCGGAGTGGTGCTAAGTAAATTTGACTCGGACAGCAAAGGTGGCGTGGCTATCGGTATAGCAAAGCAGCTAAATATACCGCTTAGATTCGTTGGTATCGGCGAAAAAGTCAGCGATATGGAGAGCTTTATCCCTGAGCGAATCGTGAGCCGTATAATGGGCGAGGGCGACTTGGTGACGCTGGTCGAGAAAACTAGCACCGTGATAGATGAGCAAGAAGCAAAAAGAATAAATAAAAAGATCAAAAAAGGACAGTTTAACTTTAACGACTTTTTGTCGCAAATGGAAAGCGTCAAGAAACTCGGAAATATGAAAAGCCTTATCGGGATGATACCGGGTCTCTCAAGCGTGGCAAATCAGATAAAAGATATCGACCTTGATAACTCCAAGGAAATTTTACATATCAAAGCTATGATAAATTCGATGACGCAAAAAGAACGCGAGAATCCGGATTTACTAAACACCAGCCGAAAAAGACGTTTGGCTGCTGGATCTGGACTATCTCAAGTAGAGGTAAATCGTTTTTTGAAGCAGTTTGAAAACGCATCAAAAATAGCAAAGAGGTTTTCTGGTAAAGAAGGTCTAAAAGGGCTTGGAAATTTACTAAACCAAGCTAAAAATACTCGCCCTAATTAAAGGGCTTAAATTTGGCTACGAGCGTGGCT